>NZ_JBSHGQ010000055.1:0-20600 GCF_053617895.1 Microbacterium sp. NPDC055683
CGCCCGGTCCGATCGGACCGGGCGCCCTCCTGCGTCTGTCAGCGGCCGAGCGCGCGGGCGAGCTTCGAGGTGCTCGAGGCGTCTCGGGCGCCGGCGGCGAGGGCGGCGCGCGCCACATCCTCGAAGAACACGTCCGGGTCGGCAGGGGCCGACTCGCCCAGCTCGATCTCCCACTCGTGCCATTCGCGCGCGACACCGGCCCGCAGGTCGGTCGTGCGCACATGGTCGTCGACGAACTCGGCGAGGACACCGCCGTCGGCGTCGAGCAGTTCGTACGCGGTGCGATCGTTCACGATGCGCGCGAGCGGGCGCAGCGGCGCCGTCGTCCATGCCGACACCTCGGCGAGCACCGCCTCGGGCACCTCGTCGCCGCCCTCGCCCAGGGGCCAGCCGAGCTCGACCCTGGCGCCGTCGACGAGCGGACCCTTGATGTGCCAGCCGGCATCCGGGCCGCCCGTGCGGCGCCGCAGCGCGACGCCCGCGCGTCCCAGCGAGAGCGCGTCGTCGTCGAGGTAGAGCGCGTCGAGGTGACGAAGCTCGCCGTCCGTGACGGACGCGACGCCGGCGACACCTGTCCACACCGGGACGGGCGTCCCCGCGTCGACGTCGAACTTCCGCTCGACCTCGACGAAGCGCGACGGCTCCGCCACGTCAGCGGCCATCCGATGGCTCGTCGTCGCCGTCTTCGACGAGCTCGCCCTCCTCCTCGACGAAGAGGAAGGCGGCCTCCGTGGGTCCGTCGCCCTCGCCCGTGTTCCGGGCGTCGCCGGAGCGCTGGTAGACGACCTGCGTCTCCGAGTACGGGACGATGAGGCGGTCGAGGTCGGGGTTCTCGAGCGGCAGGACCTGTCCATCGAGGGGTCCGCCGTGAAGTCGTGCGATGGCCATGCCTCTCACGATAGACGCGCCGACAGCTTCTCGCGCTCCTCCGCCTCGGCCTTGCGCGCCCCCTCGAGAGACGCTACGGCGACGCGGACGTCGCGCTCGGCGGAGCGGACGCGCCGCTGGGCGAACGTCTCCGCGCCGAACCGCTCGCCGACGCGGTCGCCCTCCTCCTCCGTCCGCACGATGACGTACGTGCAGGCGATGAGGATGACCTGCGCCGAGAGGTTGAACCACAGCAGGAGCGCGATGAGCGATCCGAATGAGGCGAGCAGCGGGTTGTTCCCCGCGCCGCCGGCGAAGAGCCCGGACAGCTGCTGCAGGACGGTGAGTCCGAGTCCCCCCAGGAGTCCCCCCGCCCAGAGGGCGCGGGCGGACGCCCTCACCCCCGAGAGCAGACGGAAGACGAGCGCGACGATGACGGCGTCGAGCACGAACGTGACGACGATCGACGCGAGCCGGGTCAGGGCTTCCGCCCACCCGCCTCCTGCGAGCCCGAGCCAGCCGAGGCCCGTCTCGATGAACGCGGACCCGAGGAAGGTGAGCAGCGCCGCGGCGAGGAACAGCACGCCGACGGACAGCGCGAAGAGGAGGTCGCGGAGGACGAGCCAGATGAACAGCGCCTCGTCGTGCGTGGTCCCGGCGATCATCCGGATGGCGGTGCGGAGGTTCCCGACGGCGCTGATCGCCGCCCAGGCGAGCGCGGCGGCGGACACCGCGCTCAGCCACAGGTTCGAGCCGAGCGACGCTCCCAGGGAGCCGGAGTCGATGATGCCGTCGTCTCCGACGAGCCCGGGGATGGCCGTGCCGACGGCGTCGACAAGCGCCTGCCACAGGTCGTCGCGCGAGCTCAACCAGATGGCGGCGATGGAGAAGCCGAGCGCGACGGCCGCGAAGACCGAGAACAGCGCGCGGAACGTGACGGCGGCCGCGAGGAGCCCGCCCTTCTGCTCCGAGAACAGGAGCGCCGCCCTCACGATCCGCAGGCTCAGCACCCAGGCGATCGCGTTCCGTATCCACTTCTCCGCCCCTGACATGCCTGCCACGTTACCGACCGCGGACGGATCGGCCGCAACCCCTTGCGCGTCACGCCGCGAGCAGCCCCGCCCACGCCCCCACGACCATCCACGGGCCGAACGCGATGGCGGTCGCGGGATCGGCGCGACGGGCGGCCAGCAGCACGACCGCCCACGCGCCCCCGAGGAGGAATGCCGCCGCCCCGCCGACGACGAGCGGGGTCCATCCGTGCCAGCCGAGGAAGACGCCGACGAGAAGCGACAGCTTCACGTCGCCCCCGCCGAGCCCGTGCGGCTGCACGGCGCGCAGCAGCGCGTAGAAGGCGCCCAGGGCGATGCCTCCCGCAAGAGCGCGCCAGAACGGCAGCACCTCCCCCGCAGCGAACGCGGCGGCGGCCAGCACGACGACGAGCGCGCCGACCGCGGGCAGCACGATGCGGTTCGGCAGCCGGTGCTCCTGGATGTCGATCCAGATCAGCCACGCGCCGACTCCGAGGAACCCCGGATAGAGGACGGCGGCGACGAGCGGCTGCATGGCGCCACGCTAGGAGCGGGCGCGGGGGTGGCGGGGATGCCTGTGGAGAGGCGTCACTCCCCCATGCGGTTGCGCGTGCGCATGGCGCGCTCGGCCTCGCGCTTGTCCTGCCGTTCGCGGAGCGTCTGGCGCTTGTCGTACTCGCGCTTGCCCTTGCCGACGCCGAGCTCGACCTTCGCCCGGCCGTCGAGGAAGTAGAGCCGCAGGGGGACGAGCGTGTACCCGCCCGCCGACACCTGGTGGCTGAGCTTGATGATCTCCTCGCGGTGGAGGAGCAGCTTGCGCGTGCGCTTGGACGAGTGGTTCGTCCACGTTCCCTGCGAGTACTCGGGGATGTGCACGGCGTCGAGCCATGCCTCGTTCCCGTCGATGTACGCGTAGCCGTCGCTGAGGTTCGCGCGGCCCTGCCGCAGCGACTTCACCTCGGTGCCCGTGAGCACGAGGCCGGCCTCGTACGTCTTCTCGATGGTGTACTCGTGGCGCGCGCGACGATTCGTCGCGACGACCTTCTCTCCCTGTTCGCGGGGCATGCGCTCACCTCCTCGGCTCTCGGGCGCAGCCTTCCACCTTAGCAAGGCGGGAGGCCGCGCGACGCACGGGGCTACGCCCGCAGCCACCGCCGGATGGCGAACCCGGCCGAGAGCGCGGCGAGCACGACGCCGATGACGACGAGCACGGGCACGACGGCCCACGCCTCCGCCGTGCCCACCCACGGGATGGCGTACATCTCGCCGGAGAGGTAGCCGTCGACGCCGAAGTGCACGCCCGCGAGCACGGCGGCGCTCGCGAGGGCCGCGCCGATGAACGCCGCGAAGACGCCCTCCAGCACGAACGGCGTCTGGATGAAGCCGTTCGAGGCCCCCACGAGCCGCATGATCGCGACCTCGCGGCGGCGCGCGTACGCCGACAGGCGGATGGTCGTGGCGATGAGGAGCACGGCGGAGACGAGCATGAGCGCGGCGATGCCGACGGCGATGTAGGTCGCGATCGTCAGGGTCGCGAACAGGGGGTCGAGGTACTCGAGCTGGTCGGTGACCTCCTCCACTCCCTCGCGGCCCGCGAACGCCTCGACGATGACGTCGGACTGGCTCGGGTCCACGAGGTTGATGTGGAACTCGGCGCTCGTCTGCTCGGCCGTGAGCAGGCCCGCGTAGTCCTCGCCCAGGTTCTCCACGATCGAGTCGTAGGCCTCCTCCGGCGTGAGGTACGTGTAGTCCTGGATGAGCGGGGCGAGCGTCGCCCCGTCGAGCTCGGCCTGGACGTCGGCGATCTGCTCCTCGGTGGCCGCGCCGCCCGCGCAGGTGTCGCCCGACGACAGCGGCGAGCACATGTACACGTCGACGAGCGCCCGGTCCTGGAAGTACGCGTTCGTCTTGGCGATCTGCGCCTGCATGAGCACGGCGGCTCCGACGAACGTGAGCGACACGAACGTGACGAGGATGACCGAGACGACCATGGAGGCGTTGCGCCGCAGGCCCTGCAGCGCCTCGCCGAGCACGAGTCCGAACCTCATGACGTGGGACCCACTTCCTCGTCGTCGTCGGCCGATCGGAGCCCGAGCCGGTCGGCCATCCCGAGGGCGTCGACGTCGACGGGCGGGATGGCCGCGTCGACGGGCTCCGACGGGCGGGCCGCAGGTCGGTCGGCCGCGACAGGCGGTTCGGCAGCAGGCTGCTCGGCGGCGGGAGCGGCCACCGCGTCGACCACGTCCTCGACGGCGTCGACCGCCTTCTGCACGGCGGCCTCCGCCTGCGGCTCGCCCGACACCTCGCGCTGCACCTCGAGCACGGCGGTGAGCGCGGCGATGGCCGCGGCCCCCCGCTCGGCCTCCGGCTGCAGGGTGCGGATGACGGAGGTGTCGCCGTAGCCGCCCTGGCGCTCGTCGCGGACGAGCTCGCCCTCGCTCAGCTCGATGACCCTCCGCTGCATCTGGTCCACGAACGTGGCCTCGTGCGTGGCCATCACGACCGTCGTGCCCGTGGCGTTGACCTGCGCGAGGATGCGCATGATGTCGACGGACGTGCCGGGGTCGAGGTTTCCCGTCGGCTCGTCGGCGAGGAGGATCTGCGGCCGGTTCACGAGAGCGCGCGCGATCGCCACGCGCTGCTGCTCGCCGCCGGAGAGCTCGTGCGGCATCCGCCGGCCCATGTCGGCGAGGCCCACGCGGTCGAGCGCCTCGGGCACGGCCTGCTTGATGAACGCGCGCGAGCGCCCGATCACCTGCAGCGTGAAGGCGACGTTCTGCGCCACGGTCTTCGACTGCAGCAGCCGGAAGTCCTGGAAGACCGCGCCGATCTGCCTGCGGAAGTACGGTGTGCGGCGCGTCGTGAGGCTCTTGGTGTCGCGCCCGAGCGCGACGACGCGGCCCGAGGACGGCAGGTCCTCGCGCAGGATGAGGCGGAGGCAGGACGACTTCCCCGAGCCGGAGGCCCCGACGAGGAAGACGAACTCGCCGCGCTGCACCTCGAAGTCGATGTCGCTGAGGGCCGGCTTCGCCGTGCCCTTGTAGCGCTTGGTGACGTGTTCGAACCGGATCATGGCGTACCGAGCCTAAGTCGGCGCGCCGCCCACTCCCCCAGCGACACCCCCGAGTGCGCGGTTGCCAGGCGGTTCGCAGGCCGCGCGCCGCTACCCCATGTCCTCCAGCTCGCGGCCCTTCGTCTCCGGCACCTTCCACAGCACGAAGAACAGCGACAGCAGCGAGAAGAACGCGTAGAACCCGTAGGCGAACGTGAGGCTGATGCCGCTGAAGACGGGGAACGTCGTGGAGATGAAGAAGTTCGCGAGCCACTGCGCCGCGGCGGCGACGGCGAGCGCGCTCGCCCGGATGCGGTTGGGGAACATCTCGCCGAGGAGCACCCACACGACGGGGCCCCACGTCGCGCCGAAGCCGACGACGAAGAGGTTCGCCGCGACGAGGGCGATGATCGACCAGGGCGCGGCGAGCTCGGCGCTCGTCGTGCCGTCGGCGGCCGTGACGAGGTCGGCGAACGAGAACGCGACCGCCATCGTGCCGAGCGCGATCGTCATGAGGACGGAGCCCGCGACGAGCAGGGCTCGCCGGCCGACGCGGTCGACGAGCAGGATGGCGACGATCGTGACGACGATGTTCGTCACGGACGTGATGACGGAGGTCGTGAGGGCGCTCGACTCGTCGAAGCCGACGGAGCGCCAGAGCGTCGTCGAGTAGTAGAAGATGACGTTGATGCCGACGAACTGCTGGAACACCGACAGCAGCAGTCCCACCCACACGATGGGCTTGAGGCCGAGCGCGGGACCGGCGAGGTCCCGCAGCGACTCGCGCTTCTCCGAGTCGAGCGAGTCGCGGATCTGCTGGATGCGCAGGTTGACGTCGGGCTCCCCCGTGAAGTCGAGGAGCACCTGCGACGCCTTGTCGTACTCGCCGCGGCGCACGAGGAAGCGGGGCGACTCGGGGAGCCGCAGCGACATCACGCCGTAGACGACGGCGGGCACGGCCTCCGCGAGGAACATCCACCGCCACGCGTCGACCCCCCACCACAGCACCTCGTTCGCTCCGCCCGACAGGGCCGCGAGCAGCGCGTTGGAGAGCAGCGCGGCGAAGATGCCCAGCACGATGGCGAGCTGCTGCAGCGAGCCGAGCCGTCCCCGGATGCGCGCGGGCGACACCTCGGCGATGTAGGCGGGGGCGATGACCGACGCCGCCCCGACGCCGATGCCGCCCACGACGCGCCAGACGATGAGGTCGACGACCCCGAACGCGAGCCCCGAGCCGATCGACGAGACGAGGAAGAGCGCGGCCGCGACGAGCATGACCGGCACGCGACCCCAGCGGTTCGCGATCGACCCCGCGAACCAGGCGCCCACGACGCAGCCGAGGAGCGCCGACGACACGGCGAAGCCCTTGAGCGCCGCGCCGAGCGCGAAGTCGGCGGCGAGCGCGTCGACGGCGCCGTTGATGACGGCGGTGTCGAAGCCGAACAGGAATCCTCCGAGGGCGGCGGCGACGGCGATGCCGATCACGCGTCCGCTCGCTCTGGTCTGGGGGGTCATCGTTCTCCTCTGCTGAGCGCCGCATCGGCGGCCTCGTGAGCCTCGCCGCGGCGCGTCGTCGGTGTCAAGGTCTTGCGGCGCCGCGCGGGAGGCGCACGACGCGGTCGATCCCGACGAGCGCGTCGGGGCGGTGCGCGACGACGATCGCCGTGAGATCGGCGCGCCGTGCGAGCGCTCGGCGGATCGCCTCCTGGGTGAGCGCGTCCTGAGACGAGGTCGCCTCGTCGAGCACGAGCACGCGGGGCTCCCGTGCGAGCGCACGGGCGAGACTCAGCCGCTGGCGCTGCCCTCCCGACAGCGCGAGGCCCTCGTCGCCGACCCGCGCGGCGAGCCCGTCGGGGTGCGCGCGGACGTCGTCGCCCAGCGCCGCCTCGTCGAGCGCCGCCCACGCCCGCTCCTCCGTGAGCCGCGGATGGCCGAGACGGAGGTTGTCGAGCACGGTGCCGCGCAGCAGGACCGGCCGCTGCGCGACGAGGGCGACGGCGGAGCGCAGCTCGGCGATCGCGACCTCGCGGATGTCCACCCCGCCGAGGAGCACGCGCCCCGCGTCGGGGTCGTGCACCCTCAGCAGCAGCGCCGCGAGCGTCGACTTGCCGCTGCCGCTCTCGCCGACGAGGGCGAGGCGGCCTCCCGCCGGCACCTCGAGCGACAGTCCGTCGAGGACGGCCGCCCCGTCGCCGTAGCGGAACGACGCGCCGTCGACGCGCACGTCGAGGGCGCCGTCGGGGAGCGCGCGCGGCGAGGCCGGGTCGGCGACGAGGGGTCGCCGATCGAGGACGGCGAGGTAGCGGCGTGCGGCGGCGAGCGCGGCGGGGAGGCTCCGGGCGAGCGCCTCCACGGCCGTCAGCGCGGGCGCGGCGCCCACGACCGCCGCGGCGAGGACGAGGTGGGCGGCGACGTCGTCGTCCGCCAGGGCGATGATCGCCACGACGGCGGCGAACGGCCACAGCGTGCCGATGCCGGCGCGGAGCGCCTGCGCGCGCCCCTCGGATCGCAGCGATCGGGAGACGCGGGCCTCCTTCTCGGCGAGCGCGGCCATCCGGGGCTGCTCGGCGCCGAGCGCGCGGATCTCGATGCGGCCGGCGGAATCCTCGGCGACGTGCTGGGCGATGCCCGACCGCTCGCGCAGCAGCGCGCCGGCCGTCGCCGACGACGCGCGCGCGCCGACGAGCGGCGCCAGGGCGCCGCCGAGGAGGAACGCGGCCGCGACGACGGCGCCCTCCGCGGGGCCGACGGCGAACGCCCACACCGCGACGGCGCCGGGGACGAGGACGGCGGCGACGGCGGGGACGAGCGTGTGCGCGAAGAACACCTCCACGCGGTCGATGTCGCGCGTCGCGATCGCCGTGAGGTCGCCCGATCCGTCGCTCAGCTCGCCGGGGGCGAGCGGGACGACGGCGTCGTAGAAGCGCAGGCGCATGCCCGCGAGCAGGTCGAATGCGGCCCTGTGGCCGAGGAACTGCTCGAGGTAGCGCAGGACGCCCTTCGCGGCGGCGAGGGCGACGAGGAGCGCCGCGAACGGCCAGAGCGGCGGCGGCGAGCCCGCGGCGGCGGCGGCGATCGCGGCGGCGGGCACGGCGAGGAGCGCGATGCCCGCGGCGAGACCGGCGATGCGCGCGGCCAGCGACGCGGCGAGCCACGGCCACGCGGGTGCCGCGATCCGGAGGAGGCGGGCGATCATGCGCGCGCCCCCTCGACGGTGCCCGCCGCGAACGCCGCCCGCAGGAACGGGCTGGCGTCGATATCGGCCGGGGTTCCGGAGAACGTCGTGGTGCCGCCTTCGACGACCGTGATCCGGTCGCCCGCGCGCACCTCGTCGAGGCGGTGGGTGATGAGGACGACGCAGCGGTCGCGGGCGATCTCGCGCAGCGTCGCGGCGACGCGCGCGGCGGTGCGGGCATCGAGCTGGGCCGTCGGCTCGTCGGCGACGATCACGCGGCGGTCGGCGAGGAGCGCGCGGGCGATCGCGATGCGCTGCGCCTGACCGCCGGAGACGCCCGCGGCTCCCTCGCCGACTCGCGTGCCGAGCCCTTCGGGGAGCTCGGAGCGGTCGACGCCTGCGCGGGCGAGCGCCGCCACGAGCCGCTCGTCGGATGCGCCGGGTGCGGCGAGGAGGAGGTTGTCGCGGACCGTCCCGGTGAAGAGCACGCTGCGCTGCGGCACGTAGCCGACGACGCCCCGGAGCGCGGCCTCGCGGGCGGGCTCCCCGTCGACGAGGAGCCCGTCGGCGGGGATCAGCCCGGCGAGCGCGAGGCCGAGCGTCGACTTGCCCGACCCTGACGGCCCCGTGACGACGGCCATCCCGTCGGAGAGGTCGAGGTCGGCGCCGACGACGACGTCGCGTCCGCCGCGGTGCACGCGCACGCCCGTCGCGGCGACCGACGCCCCCGCCGTCGCGGATGCGGCCTCGAGGGCATCGGATGCGGTCGCGGCGCGCACGCGCTCGCCCGCGGCGCGGCCGGCGAGGCCGACGTAGAACGAGCGGCCCAGCCGGTCGACGGGCTCCCGGAGCGGCACGGTGAGCAGGAGGAGCGAGAACGCCGCGCCCGCCGTGAGCGCACCGTCCGCCGTGCCCGCGACGGCGAGGACGCCGACGAGCGACAGCATGACGACGCCGAACACCGCATCCGTCACGAGGAGGACGACCTGGTTGCGCCGCAGCAGCCGCATCGCCTCGGCGCGGAGCGCCTCCGCCTGCCGGGCGAGCCCCCGACGGCGCTGCTCCTCGGCCCCGAGCAGCCGGATGGTGCCGAGGGCGCGCACGGTCTCGAGGAACGCGGCGGAGAGGCGCCCGGAGACCATCCGGAACCGGCCGGAGCCCGCACGGAAACGCGCCATGAACCAGGCGATGACGGGCGGGATGAGCGCCGCGCACACGGCCAGCGGCACCGCGATCCCCCAGGACGCGAACGCCCCGATCACGACGATGACGACCACGGGGACGACGATCCCCGCGGCGAACGGCCCCAGGAACGCGGCGCGGTAGTTCGCGAAGCGCTCCACCTCCTCCGTCGCACGCGCCACCCGGTCGCCGGCCGGCGTGTCGTCGTCGAGGGGTGCCGCGAGCTGGGCCCGCACGACGCGGGTGCGCCAGAGCCGCTCCTCCCTCGCCGCCTCCCGCGGCGGCAGGATGGCCTCGATCGCCGCGAGCAGGGCGGCCGCGAGCACCGCGACCGCGGCGACGGCGAGTGCCGCGGCGGGGTCGCCGCCGGCCCGCACGTCGTCGACGGCGGCCCCCGTCGCGAGGGCCGCTGCGGCGAGCGCGAGCGCGCGGACCGCGGCGAGCGCGACGATCGTCCATCCCGCGGGGGTCAGATCGGCGATCGCGGAGCGACGGACGGAGGAGGGCATCGCCCTCCATCCTAGGAACGCGCGGAGGTCCTCGGCTTCGGGCAGACTGGGGTGATGTCCGACGACCCCCGAGCCCTCCGCAGCCGCCAGCGGCTGCAGGACGCGCTGCGCGTCCTCCTCACGCGGGAGGACCTCACCGAGATCGGCGTCGCGGAGCTGTGCCGCGAGGCCGGCGTCCACCGGACGACGTTCTACGGCCACTACACGACAGTGGGCGACGTCGCGGCCGACCTGTACGCGAGCTGGCTCGACGAGGTGGGCACGGTGTCGGCCCTGCCCGGCGAGACCCTCGCGGAGCTCGCGGCGCGGTACGCCGACACGACCGTGACGGTGCTGCGGAGCGTCACGGCGGAGCGCCGCACGCTGCGCGTGCTGCTCGCGTCCGAGCTGTCCCTCAGCTTCCGCCGTCGCCTGCAGGCGCTCTTCGACGAGCGCTGCCTCATCGCCGTGCGGCTCTTCCGCGAGCGGGGGCTCGACGTCGACTTCGACGACGAGCTCGCCGCGGCGTTCGTGTCGGGAGGCATCGTCGGCGCCATCCTGCACTGGGCGGGCGAGGACGACGCCGACGAGGAGGCGTACGCGCGGGCGATCATCTCGCACATGCCGCCGTGGTGGCCGCGCGTCGCGTGACGGCCGCTCCCCGCGCTAGCGTCGGGTCATGAAGCACCGCCGCGGACGGGTCGTTGTCGTCGAATCGCTCGCCGAGTTCGACTCCCGTATCGCGGCGGGGGCTCGACGGCTGCGCGGATGGCGGCTGCTCGGCCTCGATCTGCGCGAGCGGTCGGACGTCCTGCGGGCGTGCGACACGTCGCGCACGACGTTCGCGGGATGCCGCCTCGCCCCCGGCGACGCCGAGGAGCATGCCGCCCGCGGTGCGCTCGTGCTCGGGGACGAGCCGACGGCGCCGGTGGATCCGCACCGCGGCGCCCTCTACACGGCCGGCGAGCTCTACGACGCTCCGCACTGGCGCGACGCCCTCGACGGCCGCGCGTACGCCTGGTCGCAGCGCGACCGCTCCCCCGAGGCCGTGCTCGCGCGCGTGCTGCACGACGCCGGCGTCGACGACGCGCTGGAGGAATGGATCCGCGGCCGGCACGTCGTCGGCGTCATGGGCGGGCATGCCCTGCAGCGCGGCGACACGGGATACGCCGACGCCGCGCGGCTCGGTCGGCTGCTCGCGGAGCGGCTCGTCGTCGCGACGGGCGGCGGCCCCGGCGCGATGGAGGCCGCGAACCTCGGGGCGCGGCTCTCTGCGCGGCCGCCCGGAGCGCTCGACGACGCCCTCGCGACGCTCGCGGCCCATCCGTCGTTCCACCCGTCCGTCGACGCCTGGGCCGACGCCGCCCGCGCCGTCCTCGTCGACGACCCCGATCCCGTCGCGACGCTCGGCGTGCCGACGTGGCACTACGGTCACGAGCCGCCCAACCTCTTCGCGACGGCGATCGCGAAGTACTTCCGCAATGCGCTGCGCGAGTCGGTCCTCCTGCAGGTGTGCGACCGCGGCATCGTCTTCCTCCCCGGCGCGGGCGGCACCGTGCAGGAGATCTTCCAGGACGCGTGCGAGAACTTCTACGCGTCCGGAGACGCCGTCGCCGAGATGGTGCTCGTCGGCCGCGTGTACTGGACGGAGACCTACCCCGCCTGGCCGCTGCTGCGCGCTCTCGCCGCCGGCCGCCCCATGGAGCGCCACGTGCACCTCGTCGACACGGTCGACGAGGCGGCGGCGGTCGCCCTCGGCTGAACGGGGTCAGACGGCCCGCTCGGGGGTCGCGAGCACGTGCGTCACGATGGGGCGCGTCGCGCGCAGCGCGAGGAGGACGAGCAGGATGCCGCCGGCGAAGCACACGAGCACGACGAGGATCGACACGGGCTCGAACAGCACGGCCGCCCCGAGGAGGGGCAGCACGAGGACGCCCGCGACGACCGCCGACACGACCACCGTGAACAGCAGCGGGCCGAGCGTCGCGCGCGTCCGCGCCGACTCCGCCACCGCGCGCGGCATGCCGAGCCGGTCGAGGGAGACGTGGAGCTCGCGGCGATCGAGGATGGCGGCGGCCTGGTTCACGCCCACCGAGCAGGCGACCATGGCGAACGACACGACGAGCGTGATGAGGATGCCCGTGCGGATGTCCGCCATGAGCACGTCCTCCTCGCCTCCCGCCGACGCGAAGGCCATCCCCGCGCCGCCCACGACGGCGACGAACGTCGTCATGGCGACCCCGCCCACCTGCCGCCACGCGGCCTGCGGCGACTCCAGGACGGTGCGGGCGGCGATGAGCTGCGCGGCGGTGGATGCGCGCTTCACCCGGGATCGCGCGTGGACCGCGATCGCCCACGGTCCGACGACCCCCAGCACGGCGACGCCCGCCGCGAAGCACCCCGCGAGGGCGACCACGACGACCGCGAAGCCGGGCAGCGCGCCGAGCGCGCCGAGGACGCCGGCGGCCCCGCCGACGACGACGAGCGCGACGACCGCCCGCAGCCAGTGCGGGCGCGGCGCCTCCTGCCGGGCGCGCACCCCGAGCGGTGTGACGACGACGCGTCGCAGGCCCACGACCGCGCTCAGCGCGGCGACGAGCGCGATCGCCGCGACGACCACGAGCAGCGGTCCCGCCCCCACCCACAGCGACGCGGCGCCGATGGGCGCGCCCGCGAACGACACGAGCCCCACGACGGGCATGAGCAGGAGGTAGAGGCCGATGCCGGCGACCGCGCCGACGAGGCCGACGGCGAGCTGCTCGAGCGCCGTCATGCCCGTCACGAGCGCGGGCGTGGCGCCCAGCAGCCGCAGGGTCGCCAGGCGGTCGTCGCGGCGCCGCGCGGACAGCCGCGCGGCCGCGCCGCCCAGGGACAGCAGCGGGACGGCGAGCAGGGCGAGCGCGACGACGCTGAGCGTCTGGTAGAGCCCCGAGAGGCCCTCGTCGTCCATGGGCATGCGCCAGAACATGAGCACGCCGCCGAGGACGGTGAGGAGCAGCGCCGTCGTGACCGCGAAGGCCACGACGGGCAGGGCGATCGCGGCCCCGCTCTGCGCGCTCGGCCGGGCGAGGTGCCAGGTCAGCCGCAGGAGCGGGGCGCGTCCGGTCGCGCGCGGCGGGGCGGCCGGGGCGACGGCGCTCATCGGCTCGCCCCGTGCGCGGGCACCGCCTGCACGCGGCCGTCCCGCAGGCGGATGGTCCGGGTGCAGCGGGCGGCGACATCGGCGTCGTGCGTGACGACGACGAGCGCGTGTCCCTGCCGCAGGGTCGCATCGAGGAGCGCCGTCATCACCTCGGCCGACGTCGCGGAGTCGAGCGCTCCCGTCGGCTCGTCGGCGAACACGACGCGCGCGCCCGTCACCTGCGCGCGGGCGATCGCGACGCGCTGCGCCTGCCCTCCGGAGAGCTGTCCGATGCGGCGGTCCTCGAGCCCCGAGAGGCCCAGCGCCGCGAGCCACTGCGCGGCGTGCGCCTCGGCGGCCGCGCGCGGATGGCCCGCGAGCAGGAGCGGGAGGGAGGCGTTCTCGAGCGCGGTGAGCTCGGGCAGGAGCAGCCCCTGCTGGAACACGAAGCCGAGCTCCTCGCGTCGCAGCCGGGAGCGCTCCGCCTCGCGGAGGTCGTTCACGAGCCGGGCTCCCGACCGGGTCTGCAGGGTGACGGTGCCGGCGTCGGGGGTGACGATGCCGGCGAGGACGTGCAGGAGCGTCGTCTTGCCCGAGCCGGACGCGCCCATGATCGCGACCGCCTCGCCCCCGCGCACGTCGAGGTCGACGCCCCCGAGGGCGGTCGTCGGGCCGTAGGTCTTCGTGAGCCCGCGCGCGCTGAGCAGGGGCGCGTGCGGGGTGTCGTGTGCGTCGTGCATGCCTCCATGCCATCGCACGGGAGGGCGGCGCCGCATCGGCCGCCCGTCGCGTCCCCCTCATCCTCGCGATGTATCCGACGTCATAGGCGTCTCATAGCCCTCCGATGAGCCGCTCACCGGCGCACCTGATGTCATCGGGCGTACCGACAGAAAGGGACGCCCATGGACGAGCACCTCCACCCCGAGCAGGCCGCGACCGCCTCGACGGCCGTCGCGAAGCGGCCCTGGTATCGGCGACGGATCCCCGTCGCGTGCGCCGCAGGCGCCACCTTGCTCGCGGGCGCGTTCGCCGCCGGCATCCCCGTCGGCGCGGCGACGGCATCTGCGGAGGCGAGCGCGACGACGGCCGCCGCGCAGACCGCGACCGCCCCGACTGAATCGACGCAGGGCGAATCGACGCAGGGTGGATCGACGCAGGGTGGATCGACGCAGACCCCGTGGGGAGGGACCTCCTCGGGCGGAACGGGGACGACCGTTCCGACCATCCCCGACGGATCGGCGGGCGGCGCCTCCGGTTCCGTCGGCTCGGCGAACGCCGAGGCGACGGAGGCCTCCGCCGACGAGTCGACGGGCGTCGTCATCATCGAGACCGTGCTCGGATACCAGGACGGCGAGGCGGCGGGCACGGGGCTCGTGCTGACGAGCGACGGCCTGATCCTCACGAACAACCACGTCGTCGAGGGCTCCACGGAGATCTCCGTCACGATCGCGACCACGGGCGAGACGTACACGGCGACGGTCGTCGGCACCGACGCGGAGGACGACGTCGCCGTCCTGCAGCTCGAGGGCGCATCGGATCTCGCCACCGTCGCGATCGACGACGACGGCGTCTCGGCGGGAGACGCCGTCACGGCGGTGGGCAACGCGGAGGGTGGAGGCGTGCTCATGGCGGCGGACGGCTCCATCACGGCCGTCGACGCGTCCGTGACGACGACCGCGTCGGCGACGACCGACGGCGAGACGCTCGACGGGATGATCGAGATCGCGGCGGATGTCGTCTCCGGCGACTCGGGCGGGGCCGTGCTGGACGCGGAGGGCGAGGTCGTCGGCGTCACGACGGCGGCGTCGAGCGGATCGTCGACGACGATCGCGTACGCCATCCCCGTCGAGGAGGCGCTCGGCATCGTCGACGAGATCCTCGCGGGCGACGAGTCGAACGGGGCGACGATCGGCTACCCCGCCTTCCTCGGCGTGCAGATCGCCGGCGCGACCTCCTCGGCATACGGTCAGAGCGGGCAGACCACGACGACGGCGGGCGCGGCGATCGCGGGCGTCATCGAGGGGACGCCCGCGGCATCCGCCGGGATCGTCGCGGGCGACGTCGTCACGGCCGTCGACGGCGTCGCGGTGGCCGACTCGGAGTCGCTGAGCGAGCTGCTGGCCGGCTACGAGCCGGGCGACGCTGTCACGATCACGTGGACGGACGCGGCCGGTGCTTCGGAGACGGCCGTCGTGACGCTGATCGAGGGACCCGCCGCCTGATCCGCGCCAGGTGCCGGCGGGCGCGAGAGGATGGTCGCATGGTCATCGCAGGTCTCGTGCTCGCCGGCATCGCGGCGCTCGTGCACGTCTTCATCTTCTATCTCGAGTCGCTCGCGTGGACGAGCCCGCGCGCGCTCGCGACGTTCGGGCAGACCCGCGAGGCCGCGGAAGGGCAGAAGGAACTCGCCTTCAATCAGGGCTTCTACAACCTCTTCCTCGCCATCGCGACCGCTCTCGGCATCGTGCTCTTCCTCGCGGGGGCGACGACGGTCGGCGCGACGCTCGTCTTCACGGGCGCCGGGTCGATGGTCGCCGCGAGCCTCGTGCTGCTGCTCTCGAGCCCCGACAAGGCCGGCGCCGCGCTCAAGCAGGGCGTCGTGCCGGCGCTCGGGGTCGCCGCCCTCGCGATCGGGCTCGCGGTCAGCTGAGCTCCGGCTGACGCGCGCGCACCCGCAGGTCGCGCGCAAGGTGGTCGCGCTGCTCGACGACGAGACGGCGCAGCGCACCGGGGGCGTCGGCGTGCGCGGCGAGCCATCCGTCGACCGCGGCGAGATCGTCGCGCTGCGGGAAGAGCCCGCGCACCAGGCGCTGGGCGATCTCGATGCTGCGCTCCGACCACGCTGCCGCGATGCGCGCGAAGTAGTCGTCGTCGAACGGCGCGGCGAGATCGCGGCGGGCGCCCGCGCGGAAGCCCGTGATCGTCGCCGTGAGGTGGTCGTTCGTGAGCGTCGTGTCGCCCCACGCCGACGCCCACGCCGTGGCGCGCACGTCGGCGGCCGGCCGGGCCGCCCTCGCCTGCACGGCCGCCGTCCGGCCCGTGGCCGTCGCGTCGCGCGCCAGCTCGCGGTCGATGTCGCCCTCGTCGGCGTGCCCCGTCGTGACGAGCGCCGTGAGCCACGCCCAGCGCAGCTCGGCGTCGAGGGGCAGCCCGTCGGGCAGCGGCTCCGCGCCGTCGAGGAGGGCGCGGAGATCGTCGGCGCGCGCATCGTCGACCGATGCGGCCGCACCGAGCGCTCGCGCCCAGGCGAGCTGCGCGTCGCTGCCGGGCGCCGCCGCGGCCATCCCCTGCCAGACGGCGTCGAGCCATCCGGAGCGCGCCGCGGTGCGCTCTTCGTCGGCGACGTAATGCCCGACGGCGTAGGCGGCGTTGGCGACTGCGCCCGTGAGCAGGGCGACGTTCCCCTCGGCGGGAGCGTGCCGACGGACGATGCCGATGTAGCGCGTCGCGGCGAGCTCGCCGTCGCGCGTCGCGTTCCAGAGCGCCGACCACACGAGGCCGCGCGCGAGCGGGTCCTCGATGGTCGACAGCGCCTCCTCCGCGGCGTCGATCGAGCGCGCGTCGAGGCGCACCTTCGCGTACGTGAGGTCGCCGTCGTTCGGGAGGAGGAGATCGGCATCGGCGAGCGGGACGGGCGTGCGGGCGTCGACGATGTCGATGTCGACGGCGTCGAGACGGCGGAGCGCCCCCTCCGCGAGGCCGTACCGCCCGATGCGCAGGCGATGCGGCCGCGGGTCGGTCTGGACGACGACAGGGGTCTCGCCTCGCTCGACGGAGATCGTCGACATCCCCGTGGTCTCGAGCCACGCGCGCGACCACGCGCGCACGTCACGGCCCGACGCCGACTCCAGCTCGACGAGCAGGTCGTCGAGGGTCGTGTTGCCGAAGGCATGCGCGGCGAAGTACGTGCGGGCTCCCCGGAAGAACGCGTCCTCGCCGACGAACGCGACGAGCTGCTTGAGCACCGACGCGCCCTTGGCGTACGTGATGCCGTCGAAGTTGAGCTTCGCCGCCTCGAGGTCGGGGATGTCGGCGACGACCGGATGGGTCGTCGGCAGCTGGTCCTGCTGGTACGCCCAGGCCTTGCGGCGGTCGGCGAAGGTGACCCAGGCGTCGCGGAAGCGCGTGACGGCCGCGGCGGCGTGCGTGCCCATGTAGTCGGCGAACGACTCCTTGAGCCAGAGGTCGTCCCACCAGCGCATCGTGACGAGGTCGCCGAACCACATGTGGGCCATCTCGTGGAGGATCGTGTTGGCCCGGCCCTCGCGCTGGGCGGTGGTGGCGGCGCCGCGGAAGACGTAGGCCTCCGTGAAGGTGACGAGGCCGGGGTTCTCCATCGCACCGAGGTTGTACTCGGGGACGAAGACCTGGTCGTAGGCGCCCCACGGGTACGGGGAGGCGAACGCCTCCGTGAAGAAGTCGAGGCCCTGGCGCGTGATCTCGAGGATCTCGTCGGCGTCGAGATGCGGCGCGAGCGATGCGCGGCAGAGGACCCCGAGCTCGACATCGCCCCAGGCGCCGTCGACGCGATGGTAGGGGCCGGCGGCGACGGCGGTGATGTAGCTCGAGATCGGGAGGGTGGGCGCGAAGGCGACGTGCTGCGCCCCCGCGTCCGTCGTCATCGAGACGGCGCGCTGGTTCGAGAGCACGTGCCATCCGGCCGGTGCCGTCACGTCGAACGTGTAGCGCGCCTTCATGTCGGGCTGCTCGAAGCACGCCATGACACGGCGGGAGTCGGCCGGCTCGTACTGCGTGTAGAGGTACGTCTCGCCGTCGACGGGATCGACGAACCGGTGCATGCCCTCGCCGGAGCGGCTGTAGGCGGCGCGCGCGACGACGCGCACGGTGTTGCGCGCGGCGAGGCCCGTGAGGCGGATGCGGGCGCCGTCCCATTCCACGGGCCGCGGAGCGCCGTTCACCTCGACCGACACGACCTCCTCGCCCAGGAAGTCGAGCCACGTCTCCGCCGTCGTGGCGGAGAAGTCGAGCGTGCTCGCGGTGGCGAAGCCCGTCTGCGCGGGGTCGGGCGCGCTCGTGAGGTCGAGCTCGACGCGGATGGTGTCGACGGAGACGGCAGCGGATCGCGCCGCCGTCTCCTCACGGGTGAGGTTGGCGCTGGTCACCGGTCCATGCTGTCACGCGTAGGCTGGCTGTCGATGAGCGCCACCGACACCGACGGCATGAACTTCCACACCCGCAAGTGGGTGCGCCCCGAGGACCTCAATGCGAACGGCACGCTGTTCGGCGGCAGCCTCCTGAAGTGGATCGACGAGGAAGCGGCGATCTACGCCATCATCCAGCTCGGCAACTACCGCGTCGTGACGAAGTTCATCTCGGAGATCAACTTCGAGGCGTCGGCCGTGCAGGGCGACCTCGTGGAGATGGGCCTCATCGCGACGCACTTCGGGCGCACCTCTCTCACGATGCGGGCCGTCGTGCGGAACATGATCACGCGCAAGACCATCCTCACGATCGACAAGATCGTGTTCGTCAACCTCGGCGACGACGGCAACCCCACCCCGCACGGCTACGACTCGATCACCTACAAGCGCGATCGGATGCCCACGCAGCACTCCGCCACCGGCGCCATCCGCCTGCCGTAGGCGCGGGCGCGGAAGCGCGGCGACCGCGACGTCACGCCCAGAGCCAGCGAAGGGCATCAGGGAGGAGCACCCCTCCGTGCACGGGGCTGTGCCCTCCGTCGCCGACGACGAGGCGGATGTCGGCGCCCGCCCGGGCGAGCGCGGCGCCCGTTTCGAGGCATTCTGCAAACCAATTGCCGCTCCGGCTGTTCCACCCGATGTCTCGGTGCGCCGCATGCAAGAACACGCGGAACCCGCACCGCGCACCGGCGTCCAAGAGGCGCGGATAGGGATTTCCACCGGGAATCTGCGCGAAGCTCGGGTTGAAGGCGATGACCCGTCCGATCCCGTCAGGACGGGACCACGCAGCCGTGAACGCGCCGTTGCCGCCGCTGCTGCCGCCGCAGATGCCACGAGCGCGAGGATCGGCGGAGATCGGATATCGCGCACCGAGGAGTGGCAGCACCTCCTCGATCAGCAAGGATGCGTACGTGTCATCGAAGGCGTCGTATTCGACGTTGCGATTCTTGCGCTCTGACCGAGAGTCCCTGAACATGCCGGGATCCACGAAGACGCCGATCATGGGCGGGATCTCACCGGAGGCAACGAGGTTGTCGAGGACGACAGCGGCCCGGACATCTCCCTGAGGGTCGAGGTACCACCATCCGTCGTTGAAGAGCATGACGGCCAGTTCCGGGGCGTCGTCGACGCCGACCGGCACGTGTACCCACACGCGCCGGCGCGTTCCGGGGAAGTGCACCGAATCGATGAGGCGCAACTCCTCTGTACGTCCCGCCGGCACGCCATCCCGCGGGAAGGAATCCGGCCCGTACGCGTAGGTCACATCGTGCTGCGAGATCGTCAGCGGTGCGTACGACATCGTCGGCATGTCTCCTGTCTACTCCACCGCTGCTCGACGACGGCGATTCCGCGCCAGGGGCGAACCGCGCTTACAAGTCGCCGTACGGAGCGAGCCGAAACGTCGTGACGGTCCCCGCGGTCGTTTCGTGACCTTTCCGTGACCTCGGCGGGGTGTGGATGGTGTCGTTCAGGTGTTCGAATGTCGGTGGTGCCGCGGATGATGGGTGTATGGCAGGACGGAAGCCGAGGTTCGCGGAGGGGTCGTCGTGGGAGGCGACCCCCGCGGAGGTGCGCACGATCGGGAACGTGCGCGACCTGATCCTGGAGCTGCGTGCGGACCGGGCCCGGCTCGATGGGCTGGAAGCGGGAGCGTTCGCTGCGGCCGCGCGGGTCGCGGAAGCGCAGACGGCGCGGTGCGGGGACGCGTCCGGGTACGGGTTCCCGTGGCGGTCGATCGCCCTGGAGCTCGCGACGGTGCTGCATCTGTCTCCGGGGGAGGTGGAGGCGCGGTTGCGGCAGGATCTTGCCCTGACTGACCGGTTCCCTGTGGTGGCGGAAGCATTGTGTCGTCAGGTGATCACGCGTCGTCAGGCGGACATCATCCGCGAACACGGGGAACGACTCCCCGACGAGGTGGTGGAGGAGTACTCGCGGCGTGCGGTGTCGTATGCGGAGGACGCGACACCGGGGCAGGTGCGGGTGTTCGCGAAGAGCCTCGCGGCGGAACTCGACCCGGCACCCTTGCCTGAACGGCACCGGCGCGCCCTGGACCGGCGAGGCACGAGGGTGCGGGCTCTCGACGACGGCCTGGCGGAGTTCATCCTCACCGACGACGCCGCGAAGATCACCGCCATCCACGACCGCCTCACCACCATCGCCAAACCCATCGCCGCCGAAGAGAAACGACTCGCCGCGGAAGAGAAGAAGCGGGCAGCGGGCGGACCTGTCCGCCGGAACGCGTTCGGGATGCGGGTCACCAGTGACGGCGTCGCGGTCGACGCGAACGGGTACGCCACCCACCCCCACGGCGCCCCCCACCGCCCCGCCGGCCCCGATGCGCATGGCCCCGGTGCGCATGGCCCGCGCAACGGTGACCGGCGGACCATCCGCTCCACCCTCCCGGGATGCGCGATGATGCGGGAGCAGGTCGAGGTGTTCCACGACGGCACCTGGTACCCGCACGACCCCGCCCTCCCGTTGAGGCCTACCGCGGAGCAGGTCGCCGCGGCCGTGGAGCGGGG
>NZ_JBSHGQ010000056.1:0-19403 GCF_053617895.1 Microbacterium sp. NPDC055683
GTGCCGAGCGGCACGGGCCCTCGCCGACGGGACGACCCGTCACTTGATCCAGGCGGGCGTCAGCATGTACTGAGCGGGCTGCCCGGCGGCGAGCTGCTTCGGCACATTGACCGCATGAAGGATCGCGATGACGAGCGAGCCGATCGCCACGGCCGCGTACAGCAGCTGGCCGATCACGGGGATCCAGATGATGAACGCCGCGGCGACGAGCGCGATGATGCGCACGAGCTGGAAGTTCAGGTTGCCCGCGTTCGCCGCGTTCTCGGCCGGCGACACCTTGTCCTTCTCCACGAGGTAGAAGATGAGCGCCGGGATCCACGAGAAGAACACCGAGAGCCAGAGGTTGAGCGCGAGGTTGCTCGTCGTCGACCCCTGATACGCGCCCTGGCCGTGGCCGGGCGCGGGGTAGCCGGCGGGAGGAGCGTAGCCGCCCGGCGGCGGATAGGCGCCGGGCGGGGGCGGCGCGGTCGGGCCGGACTGCGGGTCCGGTTGAGGCGTGGGCGGCGGGACCGGCGCCGCCGCGGGAGTCGCGTCCTGCGGGTCGTTCGGGTTGATGGTCATGACGGAACCTTCCGCTCCTCGCGGCCGCCTTCTGCGCCGCGACGCTCTCAGGATGGCAGAGCGACGGATGTTCCTCCTGCGGCATAGAGGCCGTATGCGGTTCCCTACGCCGCCGCGACGAGCACCGCCTCACGCGGATGCGCGCCGGCACGGAGGGCCACGCCTTCTGCGCGCGCCCACGCGAGGAGCTCGTCGACGGAGCGCGCCTGCACACCCGTCTCGGCCATCCGCCGGACGAGCAGGCCCTTGGCCTTCTTGTTGAAGTGGTTGAGCGCGCGGACGGCGCCGTCCTCCTCGGCGACGACGTGGACGTAGACGCCCGGCAGATCGTCTGGGACTGCGCCGAGCTCGACGTACGACTTCGAGCGCAGGTCGACGACGAGCCCGCCCAACGCCGCGTCGCGCAGCGCCGAAGTCGTCGCCTCGGACCAGTGCCGGCGCAGCGGCGGCAGCCCCGGCAGGCGCGCTCCCGCAGCGAGTCGGTACGCGGGGATCGCATCGCCCGCACCGACGGGGCCGAGGGGCGCGGTCTGGATGAGGACGTGCGCGGCCAGCCATCCGCGCGCGCTCTCATCGAGGGAGCCGGCGGAGAGCGCGTCGTAGAGCACGCCCGTGTAGCGGTCGACGGCGGGCATCGTGGGAGCCTCGCGCAGCACCCGATTGACCTCGACCGCGCCGCGCTGACGGCTGCTCAGCTTGAGCACGCGCACGGCCTCGTCCTCGTCCTGCGACAGCGCGACGAGCGCGGCGACGGCCTGCTCGCGCAGCTGCCCGAGAGAAGGCAGGCGCAGGCGGGAGAGGTCGAGTGGGACGGGGTCGCCATCCGGTCGCTTGGTCTCGGAGGGCGGCAGGAGGACGAGCACGGGCATCCCTTCTGCGCACGGGGCGCGAGGACGAAAAGACAGGGCGGGGGATCCCGGAGGATCCCCCGCCCTGGCGAGGAGATGGCTGCGTCAGTCGACGAGCTGAGCGTGGCCGGCGACGATGGTGAGCACGGAGCCCTCCATCGAGACGAAGCCGTCGCGAGCGTCCGCGACGATCTTCGTGCCGTCGGCCTGGGTGATCCGGACCTGACCCTCGGAGAGGATCGACAGCACGGGCTCGTGGCCCTGCATGAAGCCGATCTCACCCTCGGTCGTCTTGGCGACGACGAGGCTCGCCTCGCCGGCCCAGACCTCGGCCTCTGCGGAGACCAGGGTGACCTCGAGCGCCATGATCAGGCGTTCTCCTTCTGGATCTTCGCCCAGGCGGCCTCGACGTCGCTGATGCCGCCGACGTTGAAGAAGGCCTGCTCGGCCACGTGGTCGAACTCGCCCTTCACGATCGCGTCGAACGACTCGATGGTCTCCTTGAGCGGGACCGTGGAGCCCTCGACACCCGTGAACTTCTTCGCCATGTAGGTGTTCTGCGAGAGGAACTGCTGGATGCGGCGCGCACGCGCGACGACGATCTTGTCCTCCTCGGAGAGCTCATCGACACCGAGGATGGCGATGATCTCCTGGAGCTCCTTGTTCTTCTGCAGGATCTGCTTCACCGACGTGGCGACGCGGTAGTGGTCCTCGCCGAGGTAGCGGGGGTCCATGATGCGGCTCGTCGAGCTGAGCGGGTCGATGGCCGGGTACAGGCCCTTCGACGCGATCTCACGCGAGAGCTCCGTCGTCGCGTCGAGGTGCGCGAACGTCGTCGCCGGAGCCGGGTCGGTGTAGTCGTCGGCGGGCACGTAGATCGCCTGCAGCGAGGTGATCGAGTGACCGCGTGTCGACGTGATGCGCTCCTGGAGCACGCCCATCTCGTCGGCGAGGTTCGGCTGGTAGCCCACAGCGGAGGGCATGCGGCCGAGCAGCGTCGACACCTCAGAACCGGCCTGCGTGAAGCGGAAGATGTTGTCGATGAAGAGAAGCACGTCCTGCTTCTGGACATCGCGGAAGTACTCCGCCATCGTCAGCGCCGAGAGGGCGACGCGCAGACGCGTCCCCGGCGGCTCGTCCATCTGGCCGAAGACGAGGGCCGTCTTGTCGAAGACGCCCGCCTCCTCCATCTCGCCGATGAGGTCGTTGCCCTCACGGGTGCGCTCGCCGACACCGGCGAACACCGACACACCGCCGTGGTCCTGCGCGACGCGCTGGATCATCTCCTGGATGAGGACGGTCTTGCCGACGCCGGCACCGCCGAAGAGGCCGATCTTGCCACCCTGCACGTAGGGCGTGAGGAGGTCGATCGACTTGATGCCGGTCTCGAACATCGTGGTCTTCGACTCGAGCTGGTCGAAGTTGGGAGCCTTGCGGTGGATGGGCCAGCGCTCCGTGATCTCGAGCGTCTCGCCCTCGCCGAGGTTGAGGACGTCGCCGATCACGTTGAAGACCTTGCCCTTGGTGACGTCTCCGACGGGCACCGAGATGGGGGCGCCCGTGTCGCGCACCTCCTGGCCGCGGACCATGCCGTCCGTGGGCTTGAGCGAGATGGCGCGGATCATGTCGTCGCCGAGGTGCTGCGCGACCTCGAGCGTGATCTCGGTCGACTTGTCGCCGATCGTGATCGTGGTCTTCAGCGCGTTGTAGACCTCGGGGATCGCGTCATGCGGGAACTCGATGTCGACGACGGGGCCCGTGACGCGTGCGACGCGCCCGACCACCGCGGTGGTCTCAGCCGTGGCGTTGGCAGTCATACTTTCGTCTCTTTCCTGATGGGTCTCTAGCTCACGACGCCAGGGCGTCGGCGCCGCCGACGATCTCGGCGATCTGCTGCGTGATCTCCGCCTGACGCGCGTTGTTGCGCAGACGGGTGTAATCGGTGATGAGCTTGTCAGCGTTGTCGCTCGCCGACTTCATCGCCTTCTGCGTCGCTGCCTGCTTGGCGGCCGCCGACTGCAGCAGCGCGTTGAAGACGCGGCTCTGGATGTAGACGGGCAGCAGCCGGTCGAGCACCTGCTGCGGCTCCGGCTCGAACTCGTAGAGCGGGTAGACCTCGGCCGAAGCCGACTCCTCCGCCTCCACGACCTCGAGCGGCAGCAGACGCACCGACTCCGGGGTCTGCGTCATCATGCTGACGAAGCGGTTGTACACGACGTGGATCTCGTCGACGCCGCCCTCGCTCGCGTCCTTCTCGTAGGCCTCGATGAGCGCCTGCGAGATCTCCTCCGCCGACTCAAACGAGGGGGTGTCGGCGTCGCCGACCCACTCGCCCTGCGCGACGATCCGACGGAACTGGAAGTATCCGACGGCCTTGCGCCCGAAGAGGTAGAACACGACCTCCTTGCCCTCGGAGCGCAGGAGCTCGGCGAGCTCCAGGCCCTCGCGGATGACCTGCGAGTTGAACGCCCCGGCGAGGCCGCGGTCTGCGGCGACGATGAGGATGGCCGAGCGCGTGATGCCCTCGGGCTCGCGGGTGAGGGGGTGGTCGATCGACGTGTGCGTGGCGACGGCGGAGACGGCTCGCGTCACCGCGCGGGCGAAGGGCGATGACGCGCGCACGCGCGCCATCGCCTTCTGGATGCGCGAAGCCGCGATGAGCTCCATCGCCTTCGTGATCTTCTTGGTCGTCTGAGCAGAAGAGATCTTCTGCTTGTACTCCCTGAGTTGTGCGCCCATGGTGCGTCGTCTCCGAAGGCGTTACGCCTTGCGACCCTTGACGATCTGCTCCTGGTTCACGTCGTCGGCTGCCGCGGCGGCGAACTCCTCGCGACCCGCGTCGGTGAGGTGCGTGCCATCGCCCTGCTTGAACTCGAGCACGAAGCGGTCGACCTGCTTCTCGAGCTCGGCCACGACGTCGTCCTCGAGCTTGCCCGAGTCGCGGATCGAGTCGAGCACCGACGTGTTGCGCTTGAGGTGGTCGAGCAGCTCGCGCTCGAAGCGGAGGACGTCCTCCACCTCGATGGTGTCGAGCTTGCCGTTCGTGCCCGCCCAGATCGAGACGACCTGGTCCTCGACCGGGTACGGCGTGTACTGCGGCTGCTTGAGGAGCTCGGTGAGACGCGCACCGCGCGCCAGCTGACGGCGCGACGCGGCGTCGAGGTCGGATGCGAACATCGCGAACGCCTCGAGCGAGCGGTACTGAGCGAGCTCGAGCTTGAGCGTGCCGGAGACCTTCTTGATGCTCTTGAGCTGGGCGTCGCCGCCGACTCGCGAGACCGAGATGCCCACGTCGACCGCCGGACGCTGGTTGGCGTTGAAGAGGTCGGACTGGAGGAAGATCTGGCCGTCGGTGATCGAGATCACGTTGGTCGGGATGTACGCAGAGACGTCGTTCGCCTTGGTCTCGATGATGGGCAGACCCGTCATCGAGCCGGCACCGAGCTCGTCCGACAGCTTCGCGCAGCGCTCGAGCAGACGCGAGTGCAGGTAGAAGACGTCGCCGGGGTACGCCTCGCGTCCCGGCGGACGACGGAGGAGCAGCGACACGGCGCGGTAGGCCTCGGCCTGCTTCGACAGGTCGTCGAAGATGATGAGGACGTGCTTGCCCTGGTACATCCAGTGCTGGCCGATGGCCGAGCCGGTGTAGGGCGCGAGGTACTTGAAGCCGGCGGGGTCCGACGCGGGAGCGGCGACGATCGTCGTGTACTCCATGGCGCCGGCGTCCTCGAGGGCGCCCTTCACGGACGCGATCGTGGAGCCCTTCTGGCCGATGGCGACATAGATGCAGCGGACCTGCTTGTTGACGTCGCCCGACTCCCAGTTGGCCTTCTGGTTGATGATCGTGTCGATCGCGATGGCCGTCTTGCCGGTCTGGCGGTCGCCGATGATGAGCTGGCGCTGGCCGCGGCCGACGGGGATCATGGCGTCGATCGCCTTGATGCCGGTCTGCATGGGCTCGTGAACCGACTTGCGGTCCATGACGCCCGCCGCCTGCAGCTCGAGCTCGCGCGTCCCCTCGATGCCGGCGATCTCGCCGAGGCCGTCGATCGGGTTGCCGAGCGGGTCGACGACGCGGCCGAGGTAGCCCTCGCCGACGGGAACGGAGAGGACCTCGCCCGTGCGGGTGACCTCCTGGCCCTCCTCGATGCCGGTGAACTCGCCGAGGACGACGACGCCGATCTCGTGCTCGTCGAGGTTCTGTGCGAGGCCGAGCGTGCCGTTCGCGAAGCGGACGAGCTCGTTCGCCATCACGCCGGGGAGTCCCTCGACGTGGGCGATGCCGTCCGCGGCGTCGACGACAGTGCCGACCTCGGTCGCCGCGGAACCGGAGGGCTCGTAAGCGGCGACGAAGTCCTTCAGCGCGTCACGGATGACGTCGGGGCTGATGGTGATGTCTGCCATTGTCTTCCTTAGTGTTGTGGGGCCGATGACGGCCCCAGAGCCGTCCGCCGGTGCGGGGAGAGCTTTCAGCCAGCGAGCCTCTGCCGGAGATCGGCGAGGCGGGAGGAGATGCTGCCGTCGATGACATCGTCGGCGACCTGGATGCGGATGCCGCCGACGACGGCGGGGTCGATCACGGGGTTGAGCGAGACGCCGCCGCCGTAGATCCGGCCGAGCGAGGCCGCGAGGCGCTGGCTCTGCTCCGCCGTGAGGGGCGCCTTCGTGTAGACCGTCGCGACCGTGCGACCGCGCTCGGCGGAGACGAGCTTCATCGCGCGTGTCAGCAGAGCGCGGACGCGGCGTCCGCGCGACTGCTGGACGAGCGACGACACGATCAGCGTGGTGCCGGTGCTGGCCGTGCCCTGCAGCAGGGTCGCGATCAGCTCGCCCTTCTTCGCGTCGTCGCCGAGGCGGCTTCCGAGCGCGAGCTCGAGCTCGGGGTTCGCGGAGATGATCCGCGAGACCTGGAAGAGCTCGGCCTCGACGTCGGCGGTCTCCGCCTTCGCGGTGGCGCGGATGGCCAGCTCCTCGATGCCCGACACGAGGTCGGACGCCGAGGACCAGCGCTGAGCCGCGGCCTCCGCGAGGAGCGACTGCGCGACGGGCGACAACGTTCCGAACACCCGGCCGACGAGCGCGCCGCGCACGTCGGGGGCGGCGGCCTGGTCGGCGAGCGCGCCGCTCAGCGCCGACGAGCCGGCGACGGCACGCGACGCCGCGAACAGCTCGCGCGCCGTGTCGAGGTCGACCCGCGCCGCCGCGAGCGCGTCCGCGCCGGCGGCGAGCGCCTGAGTGGTCGCGCTGCCCATTACTTGGCCGCCTTCTCGGACGCCTCGAGGTCGGCGAGGAAGCGGTCGACGACGGACTGCGCCTTCTGGTCGTCGGCGAGCGTCTCGCCGATGACGTTGCCGGCCAGATCGAGCGCCAGCGAGCCGACCTCGCCGCGCAGCGACACGAGCGCCGACTGGCGCTCCGCCTCGATCTGCGTGTGCGCGGTCGCCGTGATGCGCTCGGCCTCGGCCGAGGCGGTGTCCTTGGCCTCCGCGACGATCTTCTTGCCGTCCTCGCGGGCGGCCTCGCGGATCTCGCCGGCTTCCTTGCGGGCCTCGGCGAGCTGCTTCGTGTACTCCTCGAGCGCGGCCTCGGCCTGCTTCTGAGCCTCGTCGGCCTTCGCGATGTTGCCCTCGATGGCCGCAGAGCGCTCGTCGAGCATCTTCGTGAGGCGAGGGATCGCCACGAAGATCACCACAGCGAGGATGATGACGAAGCACACCGCAGACCAGACGATGTCGTAGATCGCCGGAATGAGCGGGTTGTGCTCTGCTTCCTCCGCGGCGACAGTGACAAGAGCGTTCAGCATCCTGCCTCCTTAGGTGTCGAGCGAGGGATCAGTTGTAGCCGAAGATGAAGCCGGTGGCGATGCCGATGAAGGCGAGCGCCTCGGTGAAGGCGATACCGATCCACATGAGCGTCTGCAGGCGGCCGGCGAGCTCGGGCTGGCGGGCGGTCGACTCGATCGTCTTGCCGACGACGATGCCCACGCCGATGGCCGGGCCGATGGCCGCAAGGCCGTAGCCGACCGTCGCGATCGAACCGTTGACCTCGGCCAGAATCGTGGTAGCGTCCACGGGTTTTTCCTTTCGGTAAGGCGGATGACCGTGTGGTCGTCCGTCAGTGCTCTTCCGCCACCGCGAGCTGGATGTAGACCGCGGTGAGGATCGTGAAGACGTAGGCCTGGAGGACAGCCACCAGGACCTCGAACAGGGTGAAGGCGAAGCCGAAGGCGAGAGTGCCGACGCTCAGGAGCGACCACCATCCGCCCATCGTGAGGAGGAAGAAGTGCGTCGCCGAGAAGAACAGCACGAGCATGAGGTGCCCGACGATCATGTTCATGAGGAGTCGCAGGGTCAGCGTGACCGGGCGGATGATGAACGTCGAGAGGAACTCGAGCGGCGTCACGATGATGTAGAGGAACGGCGGCACGCCGGGCGGGAAGAGCGCGTTGCGGAAGAACCCGGCGGGGCTCCTCTTGATGCCGGCGTAGATGAACGCGACGTAGGAGACGATCGCCAGGAGGAGCGGGACGGCGATGACGCTCGTGCCCGCGATGTTGATTCCCGGGATGATGCCCGTCAGGTTCATGAACAGGATCATGAAGAACATCGTCATGAGCAACGGCAGGAAGCGGTCGCCGTCCTTGCGGCCGAGGATGCCGTGCGCGAACGTGTCGCGGACGAACAGCATGCCCATCTCGACGATGCTCTGGAAGCGCCCGGGGATGACGCGCATGTTGCGCGTGCCGATGAGGAGGATCACCACGAGGACGGCCGTCGCGAGGAACTGCGCGAGGTTGATGCGCGTGATCTCGAACGGCGTGCCGACGAACAGCAGCCCCTCGGGGAAGAAGTCCGAGATCGACGGCGGGTGGAATTCCTCCCCTTCGGCGATCTTGGCGATGAGGTTCGCTGCCTGAGTCAACCTGTGGCTCCTGCTTCTCGCACGGGGACGGGCCCAGCACGGTGAATTGTCATGAGAGAGCGGGTCTGCGGGGCCTCGTCGCGTTCATCGCGTCGCACACCGGCCGCAGGTGAGTCCAGCCTATCAAAGGTCGGGCCCAGGTTTTGACACGTTGTAGAAGACGCCTCAGGAGGCGGGCTTCTCCTCCGCATCGTCGTCGCCCGGAAGACGGATGTCGGAGACGTGCGGGATGCGGATGGTGCGCATGACGACGACGTCGACGACGAGCGACGCGACGACGCTCGCGACGATGGCGACGAAGAAGACGACGGGCTCGAGCCACGGCTGGCCGCGCAGCACGAACAGCGCGCCGATGAACACGATGAGCTTGACGAACCATCCGCCCAGCACGATGCCGAAGAAGATCGGCACATAGAGGGCGTCGCCGAACCAGCGGTTCGCGACGAGGACGCTGACCGACGTGAGCACGAGGAAGACCGCCGCGACGAGCGCGCCGGCGAGCGCCGACCACAGGCCGTCCGCGCCGGCGACGAGGAAGCCCGCCACTCCCCCGACGACGGCGATGAGGCCGGTCGCGGCCGCGCTCCAGATGATGGCGGCGCGCAGGACGGGCGTACTGGAAACGGGCGAGGGCGACATCAGGCCTCCTGAGGGGTCGGTGCGCCGGCGGACGACGGCTGGGTTTCTGGTCGGCGCCGGCGCACGGGGCGCGACGGCAGGAAGGTGACGACGAGGCACGCGACGACGCCCACGAGCCCGAAGGCCGCGCCGAGCCACCATCCGCCGGGCCAGCCGCGCTGCGTCGCGATGTACATGAGCAGCACCGCGAGCGAGCAGACGGCGGTCCACGCGTAGAAGATGAGGACCGCAGCGCGCGCGGTGTGCCCCATGTCGAGCATGCGGTGGTGGAGGTGCTTGCGGTCGGGCGAGAACGGCGAACGGCCCTTCGACATGCGGCGGATGACCGCCATCGCGAAGTCGAGGAGCGGCAGCGCGACGACGATGACGGGCATGAGGATCGGGATGAAGGCACCGAGCAGCTGGGAGTCGACGTCGTCGCGGTCGAGGATCGACGGCGGCAGCTGGCCCGTGATGGCGATCGCGCTAGTCGCCATGAGCAGGCCGAGCACGAGCGCGCCGGAGTCTCCCATGAAGAGCTTGGCCGGCGTCCAGTTGAGCGGCAGGAACCCGATGCACGCGCCGATGAGGACGGCGGCGATGAAGGTCGCGAAGTTGAAGTAGACCGTCGCGCCGGTGTCGCGCACGAGCAGGTACGAGTACACGAAGAAGACGGTGTTCGAGAGGAGGCAGACGCCGCCGACGAGCCCGTCGAGCCCGTCGATGAAGTTGACGGCGTTCATGACGACGACGATCGAGAGGATCGTGATGCCGATGCTCATCCAGCTGCCCCACACCGTGACGCCGCCGAAGGGGAGGAAGTAGATTTGCAGCTGCCCGCCGACGGCGATGATGCCCGCGGCGAGGAACTGCGCGGCGAGCTTGATCATCCAGTCGAGGTCCCACAGGTCGTCGGCGACGCCGACGAGCATGATGAGCGTGGCGGCGGCGAGGACCGACAGCACGCGCTGCGGCTGATCCCAGAACAGCCCGAAGTACGGGTTCGCGGCCGACACCGCGAACGCCGTCGCGATGCCGAAGAACATCGCCACTCCCCCGAGCCGCGGGGTGGGGGTCTTGTGCACGTCGCGCTCGCGGATGCCGGGGTACAGCTTGTACCGCATCGCGAGCTTCCACACCGTCCACGCCAGGCCGAACGTGACCACGGCGGTGAGGACGATGATGAAGACGTACTGCCTCACGCGTCGCCCGCAGCCTCGGGTTCGAGCAGGTCGCCCAGCACCTCGCGCAGCTCGACGCGCGAGATGGCGCCCTCGCGCAGGACGCGCACGAGCGGGTCGGATGCGCCGCCGACGAACGACGTGGCATCCACGATGGTCGACGCGACGCCCGTCTTCGACGGGCCGCCGTCGAGGTAGACCGACACCGATTCCCTCAGCATGCCGCGAGCGGAGTCGATCGTGACGGCGGCCGGCTGCCCTGTGAGGTTCGCGCTGGAGACCGCGAGCGGCCCCGTCTCGGCGAGGAGCTCGAGCGTGAGCCGTTCGTCGGGCATGCGCAGGGCGACGGTGCCCTGCGTGTCTCCGAGATCCCAGCTCAGCGAGGGCTGCGCGGGGAGCACGATGGTGAGCGCTCCCGGCCAGAAGCGGTCGACGAGCCTCTGCACGGGCTCCGGCACCTCCTCGACGAGGGCGCGCATGGCGGCGTCGTTCGCGACCAGCACGGGCGGCGGCTGCTGACGGCCGCGCCCCTTCGCGTCGAGCAGTCGCTGCACCGCGGCGGGGCTGAAGGCGTCGGCCGCGACGCCGTAGACGGTGTCGGTGGGCAGGACGACGAGCTCTCCGCGGGCGATCGCCTGACGGGCCTGGCGCATGCCGGGGAGGAGCTGCGTCTCATCGCGCAGATCGAAGAGGGGGGACATAGCGGCACAAGTCTACGGCGAAGGCGCCTGGGAGCCCCGATCCCCCGCCCGCACGGAGCTGCCGGGCGCCGGCACCCGCCGGGCGTCGGCGCGTCGCGTCTCAGGCGCGGACGGCCGTGGTCGCCCTGTCTCGCAGCGTGAGGTCCGGGTGCGTGGCGGCCTGGCGCCATCCGTCCGCCGTCAGGAGCTCGCGCACGGGCGCACCCTGCCATTCCCCGTGCTCGATGACGAGGAGGCCGCCCGGGCGCAGGAGGCGGGCGGCCGTCACGCTCAGGACGCGCACCACGTCGAGGCCGTCGGCGCCGCCGTAGAGCGCGGTCGCCGGATCGTGCAGCCGCACCTCGGGGTCGCGGGGGATGGCGTCGTCCGGCACGTAGGGCGGGTTCGAGACGACGACGGAGACCCTCCCGTCGAGCTCGCGGAGGGCGTCGGCGAGGTCTCCCAGGACGAGGTGCACGTCGGCACCCGAGCGCGCGATGTTCCGCGTCGTCCAGACATGCGCGTCGGGCGACTTCTCCACGGCGTGGATCTCGGCGTGCGGCACCTCGGTCGCGAGGGCGAGGGCGATGGCCCCGCTGCCCGTGCCGAGGTCGACGCCGATGGGGCGGGGCGACCCGTCGGCGCGCAGGGCGTCGATGCCGAGCTGCGCCACCATCTCGGTCTCGGGCCGCGGCACGAAGACGCCGGGGCCGACGAGCAGCTCGAGATGGCGGAACGGGGCGACGCCCGTGATGTGCTGCAGCGGCTCGCGCCGGGCGCGCCGGGCGACGACGGCGTCGAAGGCGTCGCGCGGGGCGGGATCGATCGCGTCGCCGCGGATCGCGGCGACCTGGACGGCGCCGCGGCTCTCGGCGAGGACGTGCGCGAGGAGGAGCTCGGCGTCGACGAGCGGATCGGGGACGCCCGCCTCGGCGAGCCGTCGGGCTCCGCCGTCGAGGACGGCGCGGAGAGAGGATTCTGCGGGAGTCGTCATGGCCCATCGAGTCTACGGACGCCGGTAACTTCATTACGCCGACCCTGCGGAGCCCCGGTGTTCGTGCCCTAGGGTGAAGCCGATCGCAGGATCCCCCTCAGAAAGGCCGTCATGACCGGTATCCACGCTGACGTCACCACCGCGTTCGGCAACACCCCGCTCGTCCGCCTCAACCGCGTCACGGGCGACGCGGGCGCCGAGGTCCTCGCCAAGCTCGAGTACTACAACCCCGGTTCGTCGGTGAAGGACCGCCTGGGCATCGCCATCGTCAACGCGGCGGAGGAGTCGGGCGAGCTGAAGCCCGGAGGCACCATCGTCGAGGCGACGAGCGGCAACACCGGCATCGCGCTCTCGCTCGTCGGCGCGGCGCGGGGCTACAAGGTCATCCTCACGATGCCCGCATCGATGTCGAAGGAGCGCCGCGTGCTCCTCAAGGCGTTCGGCGCCGAGCTCGTGCTCACCGACCCGGCCGGCGGCATGAAGAACGCCGTCGCCGAGGCCGAGCGCATCGCCGCCGAGACGCCCGGCGCCATCCTCGCGAAGCAGTTCGCGAACGCCGCGAACCCCGCCATCCACCGCAAGACCACGGCCGAGGAGATCTGGCGCGACACCGACGGCAAGGTCGACATCTTCGTCGCCGGCGTCGGCACGGGCGGGACGATCACGGGCGTCGGCCAGGTGCTCAAGGAGCGCAACCCCGACGTCAAGGTCGTCGCCGTCGAGCCCACGGCGTCGCCGCTCCTCTCCACCGGCACGCCCGGCCCTGCGAAGATCCAGGGCATCGGCCCGAACTTCGTGCCGCCCATCCTCGACACCGACGTCTTCGACGAGGTCGTCACGGTCGAGTTCGAGGACGCCATCGCCACCTCGCGCGCGCTCGCCGCGCAGGAGGGCCTCCTCGTCGGCATCTCGTGCGGTGCCGCGACGTGGGCGGCCGTCGAGCTCGCCAAGCGCCCCGAGAACGCCGGGAAGCGAATCGTCGTCATCCTGCCCGACACGGGAGAGCGCTACCTCTCGACGGCCCTCTTCGAGGACCTCCGCGAGGACTGACGCCCGCATGCCGTTCACGAGCCGCGTCCGCGAGGATCTCGTCGCCGCCCAGCGACGGGATCCCGCGGCGCGCTCGCTCCTCGAGATCGCGCTCCTCTACCCCGGGCTGCACGCCATCTGGGCGCACCGGCTGTGGCACCGCCTGTGGCGTCGCGGCTTCCGGTTCGCCGCCCGAGCCGGTTCGCAGGTGACGCGCTGGATGACGGGGATCGAGATCCATCCCGGCGCCGTCATCGGGCGCCGCTTCTTCATCGACCACGGGATGGGCGTCGTCATCGGCGAGACCGCCGAGATCGGCGACGACGTCATGCTCTATCACGGCGTCACCCTCGGCGGACGCACGCACGACGCCGGCAAGCGCCATCCGACCCTGGGCGACGGCGTCGCCGTGGGAGCCGGCGCGAAGGTGCTGGGGCCCATCGAGATCGGCGCCCGCTCCGCCATCGGCGCGAACGCCGTCGTCACGCGCAGCTGCCCCGCCGACACCGTCCTCATCGGCATCCCCGCGAAGGCGCGCGCGAAGCAGAGCGGCGAGGACACCCGGGCCGTCCTGATGGCCCCCGACTACAGCATCTGAGCGTTCCCTCCGCCGTCGCCGGTCGGTGAGAGGGCGAGCGGGGCTCGCTCACCGGCCGGGACGCACCGCCGGCGGCCACGGCAGCCGACCGCGCCGGCTCTCGAGCTCGGCCGCGAGCGACAGCAGCGCCGCCTCGCCGCCGGGGCGGCCGACGAGCTGCACGGCGACGGGGCGGCCCGTCGCATCGGGCGCGAGCGGCAGCACGATCGCCGGCAGCCCCGCGACGTTGACGAAGCTCGTGTGCGGCGCGTACGAGCACTGCTGTGCGAAGTTGCGCTCCGGGTCGTCGGCGTCGAACCATCCGACCGGCCGCGGCGACTGCGCGAGCGCGGGGGTCATGACGACGTCGAACGGCGCGAACGCCGCGATCGTCGCGCGCTCGAACGCCGTCGCCGCGGCGAGGGCCGCGAGCAGCCGCTCGGACGGCAGGGCCCGTCCCTCTCGCACGAGCCACGCCGTCAGCGGCTCGAGATCGGCGTCGAGCCTGTCGTCGGCGACCGGGATCCGTGCCGCGGAGGCCCGCCACAGCGTCGTGAAGAGCGCGGGGTACCCCTCCGGATGCCATCCGGCGTCGTCGACGTCGTGGTCGGCGAGCAGCCGCACGGCCGCATCGAACGCGGACCGCGCGTCGACGTCCAGCGCGGTGTCCGTCCAGCCGTCCCACGGCGTGACGGTCGTGACCCCGATGCGCAGTCGCCCCGGTGGACGGCGCGCCGCGTCGAGGAAGGGGCCGCCTCCCGGCGCCGCGGTGGCGAAGGGGTAGGGAGCCGCCGACACGAGCGCATCGAGGAGGAACGCGGCGTCGGCGACCGAGCGTGCGATCGGCCCCGCCACCGCCAGCCCCGCGAGTCCGTCCATGCCGGACCCCACCGGGAGCCTCCCGCGCGACGGCTTCAGCCCCACGACGCCGACGGTCGCCGCGGGGATCCGGATGGAGCCGCCGCCGTCGGAGGCGGGCGCCGCAGGGAGGAGACCCGCGGCGACGGCGACGGCCGCTCCGCCGCTCGACCCCCCTGCTCCCGTGGCGGCATCCCACGGGTTGCGGGCCGGCGGTGCGACGCGCGACTCGGTGTAGCCGGTCAACCCGAATTCCGGGGTGTTCGTCTTGCCGAGGCTCACGGCGCCGAGATCGTCGAGCGCGACGGCGAGGGGGTCGGATGCCGCGGGCACGGCATCGCGGAAGGCCAGCGAGCCGTAGCGGGTCGGCACCCCGGCGCGCGCCGTGAGGTCCTTGTCGGCGAGCGGGAGGCCCCACAGCGGCCGCGGCGGCTCGCCCACCGCGCCGGCCAGGGCGAGCTCGTCGGCCCGCGCGATGGCGCGATCGGCCGTGACCTCGACGAAGGCGCCCAGTCCGCCGTCGAGGCGCGCGATGCGGTCGAGGAAGTGCTCGACGGCCTCGCGGGGACCGACCTCGCCGGCGCGGAGGGCGTCGGCGAGGCCGATCGCGCCGAGCTCGTGGATCTCCATCCGCCCATCCTTCCAGCTGCCCCGCGCTCCGCGTCCGGACGGCTTCTGCGACCTGAACCGAGGCACCGCTCCTCCAGGTCGCAGAAAGCGGCCCGAAACGGCCTCCACAGGACGGGTACTGCGACCTGAACCGAGACACCACCCCTCCAGGTCGCAGAAAGCGGCTCGGAACGGCCTCCACAGGACGGGTACTGCGACCTGAACCGAGAGGCGGCGGAGCGTCAGGGGGTCGGCAGCGTGCCGTGGAGGAGGCGGCCCTGCGCCACCACCGCGATGATGCGCGAAGGATCGAGCGCGTCGAGGTCCTCCCAGGGGCGGCCCCGGACGAGCAGGAGATCGGCCGAGTACCCTCGCGCGATGCGCCCGACCGCGCCGCCGAGCCCGAGGGACGCGGCGGCATCGGACGTGCCGGCGACGAGCGTGCGCTCCGCCGACCATCCGAGCACGTCCCGCATGCGGCGCAGCTCCGCGTGCGCTCCCGTGTACGGGACGAGGCGCCCGTTCGCGTCGGTGCCGAGCACGAACCGCACGCCGCGGCGCGCGGCCTCGGCGAACACCGCGTCGCGCTGCGCCACCACGGCGCGGGTCTGCCGGCGCGCGGCGGCGAGCAGAGGGTCGTCGCCCGCCAGGATGCGCTCGTGGACCGCGAGCGTCGGCGCGACGGGCACGCCGGCGGCGGCGAGCGCGTCGATCTGGCCGGCGGTGAGTCCCGTGGCGTGCTCGACGGAGTCCGCCCCCGCGCGGATCGCGACGTCGACGCCCTCGGCGCTGAGCGCGTGCGCCGCGACGCGACGGCCGAGCGCATGCGCCTCGTCGACGATCGCGGCCGTCTCCTCGAACGTGTGGTTGCGCCACCCCACCTCGTCGCCGAGCGACAGGATGCCGCCCGAGGTGTAGATCTTGATCCCGTCGGCGCCCGCGCGCACCCACTCGCGGACGAGCCGCCTGCACGCGTCGACGCCGTCGGCGACGGGAGGCCGGGCAGCCGCCCCGCGCGGGGTGAAGAGATCCCCGTGCCCCGCGGTCATGCTCACGGGTCCGTACGCGAGCAGCCTCGGGCCGGGGACGACGCCGCTCGCGAGTGCCCGCGCCGCGGCGAACTGCGGCTCCGTCGAGTAGAGGTCACGCAGCGTGGTGACGCCGTTCCGCGCGAACCGCAGGGCGCCGCCCGCGACGTGCATCGCCTTGTCGGCGTCGCCCGTCGCGAGCGCCCATCCGGAGTCGGCAGGCTGCTCTCCCACCGCGACATCGAGATGCACGTGCGTGTCGACCAGCCCCGGGATCACCGAGAGCCCGCGCGCGGCCGTTCCCCGGGCGATGGAGATCTCGCCGAGCACGCCGTCGGCCCACGCCACGGCGCCCGTGCCGAGCAGGTGCTCGCCGTCCCAGATGTCGACGCCCGACAGCGCGCCCGCGGTCATGCCCAGGGCTCCGGGAAGCGGCGGACGACGGAGTACTGCACGATGTCGGGATGGTGCCGTTCGGCGGCATGGAACACACGGCGCCCGGAGCGGAGCATCCCCACGATCGTCAGGACCATGCACGCCGTCCCCTCGGCGAGGCCGAGATCCGACGCGACCCGCCCCGCGGCGTTCTCGACGCCCGGCGTCGCGACCTCCCACACGATCGGCTGCGACCACGCGTCGGCGACGAGGTCGAAGGCCGACACCGCCGCGTCGAGCTCACGCGGCTCCGGCAGCACGATCGTGTTCTCCGCGAGCATGGCCGGACGCTCGTCGGCGGTCCACAGCTTCCGCGCACGCAGGACGGGCGCGTCGGCCGGCTCCGACAGCACGTCGGCGAGCTCGGCGCCCAGCTCGCCCGTCATGCTGTCGAGGAGGGTCACCTCCGGTCGGAAGCCGAGCCGGTCGAGCAGCTCGCTGTGCTCCACCTGCTCCTCGAGGCGCACGGTCATCCGGAGCGCGACGGGGTCGACCGTCGTCGCGGCGCCCTGATGCCGTCGCACGATCCCCTGCTGCTCCAGCACCCCCAGCACGCGGCGCACCTGAGCCCGGTTGCCGCCGAGCCGGCGCGCCAGCTCGTGCTCGCCAGGAAGCGCAGCGCCCGCGCGGACGGTCTCCCGCGCGATCGCGAGGATCCCGCGGCGCAGCGCCTCGGAGTCGCCGCTCATGCGGGGGCCTCCTGCCTCTCCTGCAGGCGAGCGAGAGCCGAGGCCCGCTCGTCCTCGGTCGCGAAGCTCGCGAGGTGCGAGTCTCTCGCGAGACGGAGGATGCGCGCGTCGTCCCATCCGAACGCGGCGGCGCACAGCGCCCACTCCGCCTCGAGGCGCGTGCCGAGCGCCGCCGGGTCGTCGGTGTTCACCGTGACGCGCACTCCGGCGCGCACGAGGGCGTCGACGGGATGGTCCTCGAGCCGGCGGAACAGCCCGAGCGCGAGGTTCGAGGTGGGGCACACCCCCACCGCGATCTGCTCGTCCGCGAGCCGATCGACCAGTCGCGGATCCTCGACGGCGCGCACGCCGTGGTCGATGCGCTCTGCACCCAGGAGGTCGAGCGAATCGCGCACGCCCTCCGGTCCGCTCGACTCGCCCGCATGGGCGGTGCGCCGCAGACCCGCCCGTCCCGCCGCCTGGAAGGCGCCGCGGAAGCGCGCTCCCGTGCGCCCGGAGATCCGCTCGTCGCCGTCGACGGAGACGCCGACGAGTGCGCGGGGTCTGCGCGCGACGAGGGCCGACACGAGGTGCTCGGCGGTGGCCGCATCCCATGTCCGCAGGATCGACGCGCACGTCCGCACGCGGCACAGCCCGTCGGCGGCTGCGGCGTCGAATCCTGCGCCGAGCGCGTCGAAGAGCGCAGCGGGGTCGCTCCGCCACGACGGCCAGTGCGCGGGATTCACGATGACATCGGCGTACACGATGCCCGACGCGCTCTGACGCGCCGCGAACCGGTAGGCGAGGCGCTCGAGCTGCTCCGCCGACGAGAACAGCGCTCCCTCCCAGTCGAGGAACCGCAGGAACGCCGACAGCGGCGACGGGTGCGACGGATCATCGTGGCTCGCGACGTCGAACAGGGTGGCAGCCGGCCCCGGCAGCCGGACGCGCGCCTCACGCGCCGCCTCCAGCAGGTCCGCGAGCTCGATCGCCCCCTCGAGGTGGACGTGGACCTCGGCTTTGGGCAGCGCCCGGATGGCGGGGACGGTCGTGAGACCGGTGGAATCAGCGCTCACCCGGTGGGTCCCTCCTGCGTCTTGTCGTCGGAGCGCCCAGCATACAGCCTGTTGACAAGTTGCCTCGCGGACCGCATCCGGCAATGTGACATGCGGCGAAAATCCTTGTAACGCGTGGAAACATCGCGGCAGCCGCGGCCGATCCACTCGTACTGTTGCGCTACCTGTTGACACGTTGCGTCGGCTGATCGGATGGTCGGCGCCCCTCTGAGAGGCCGCCATGTCCCCCATCCGCAGCACCCGAGCTGCCCGCACCCTCGGCGCGTTCGCCGTCGCCGGCGCCGTCGCCGCCACCCTCGTCTCGTGCGCGTCCTCCGACGCCACGGCGGAGGCGTCCGGCGACGCCGACTACGGCGACATCACCGTCCAGCTCTCGTGGCTCAAGAACCACGAGTTCTCCGGCTATTTCGAAGCCGACAGCCGCGGCTACTTCCAGGAGGCGGGCTTCGACGACGTCGAGCTCGTGGCGGGCGGGATCGGCGGCGTGCCCGCGGCTTCCGCGCTCACGAGCGGAAGCGCGTGGATCGGAATCGCCTCTCCCACCGACATCGCCCAGGCGAACGCGGAGGGGGCGGATCTCCGCATCGTCGCGACGACGTACCAGAAGAACCCGTTCACCCTCGTCTCGGCCGACAGCGACCCCATCGAGACGCCCGACGATCTCGTCGGGCGGACCATCGCGATCGCGGACTCGAGCGCCACCAACTGGGACGCCTTCCTCGCCGCGAACGACATCGCCGCGGACGACATCGACCGCGTGCCCTACGGCGACGCGCAGAACGACCTCAAGCTCGGCAACATCGACGGCTTCATGGGATACGGCGACGGAGGGGCGCCGCTGCGCGCCACGGGCTTCGGCGCGCAGGAGTTCCTCCTCGCCGACTACGGCCTCGCATACTCCGGCGAGGCGGTGGTCGTGACGGCCGAGACGCTCGAGAACGAGCGCGACGCGGTCGAGGCGTTCCTCACCGCCTATGCACGGGGCTGGAAGGACGCGTTCGACGACGTCGACGGCACGATCGATCTCGTCATCGACGACTACGGCAAGGACCAGAACTACGTCCGCGCCGACATCGAGCTCTCCTGGGAGCAGCAGGAGAAGCTCATCCTCACCGACGAGGCGCTCGAGAACGGCATCGGCACCATCAGCGACGACGCCGTCCAGCGGAACATCGACAGCCTGGCGCTCGTCGGCTACGACCTGGCCCCCGACGACCTGTTCGACACGACGCTCATCGCGGACGTGTACGCGGAGAACCCCGACCTCGTGATCGGCGTCGGATGACGTCGCCCGCGCAGGCGTCCGGCCCCGCCGAGGCG
>NZ_JBSHGQ010000057.1:0-18943 GCF_053617895.1 Microbacterium sp. NPDC055683
GCCCCGCCGTCACGGCGGGGCCGACCGCGATGGTCACTCCGCCGGGACGGCGACGACGACCTTGGCGGGTCGCAGCTCGACCTCGCCCAGGAGGTAGCCGACCTCGACGACCTCGAGCACGGTGCTCTCGGTCGCGCCGGGAACCGGCTGCTGGAAGATCGCCTCGTGGCGCTGCGGGTCGAACGTCTCGCCCGCCTCGCCGAACGCGACGACGCCGAGGCGCTCGGCCACGCCGCGCATCTTCGCGGCGACGGCCGAGAACGGGCTTCCCTCCGCGAGGTCGCCGTGCTTGTCGGCACGGTCGAGGTCGTCGAGCACGGGCAGGAGGCCCTTCACGGCCTCGCCCTTCGCACGGGCGATCTCGACCTCGCGCTGCTCCTCGGTGCGCCGCCGGTAGTTGGCGTACTCCGCCTGGAGGCGCTTCAGGTCGTGGAGGAGCTGCGTCTCGTAGTCGCTCTTCTCCGCCTCGACCGCCTCGTCGGTCTGCTCCGCGCCCAGGATGTCGTCGACGGTGAGACCGTCGGCCTCAGCCTGCGCGTCGGGGTCGGAGGCTGCGGCCTCCGACCCCTCGGCGCCCGGCTGGACCTCGTCGTCGCCCTCGGCGGGCTGCTCGAAGTCCTTGTCGGTCATCAGCTCTTCTTCTCGTCCTCGTCGTCGACGACCTCGGCGTCGATGACGTCCTCGTCCGACGAGCCCTGCTCGCCGGCGGGGGCGTCCTGCGGCGCCTGCGCCTGCTCGGCCTGCGCCTGCTGGTAGATCGCCTCGCCCAGCTTCGTCTGGCTCTCGTTGAGCGTGTCGAACGCCGTCTTGACGGCGTCGTCGTCATCGCCCGCGAGCGCCGTCTTGAGCGCGTCGACGTCGACCTTCACGGAGTCCTTGACGTCGGCGGGGAGCTTGTCGTCGTTCTCGGAGATGAGCTTCTCGATCGAGTACGCGAGCGTCTCGGCCTGGTTGCGGACGTCGGCGGCCTCGCGGCGCTTCTTGTCCTCGGCCGCGTGCTCCTCGGCCTCGCGGACCATCCGGTCGATGTCATCCTTCGAGAGCGACGAACCGCCCGTGATCGTCATCGACTGCTCCTTGCCCGTGCCCTTGTCCTTGGCGGACACGTGCACGATGCCGTTCGCGTCGATGTCGAACGTGACCTCCACCTGCGGGACGCCGCGGGGCGCCGGCGCGATACCGGTGAGCTCGAACGTGCCGAGCGGCTTGTTGTCGCGCGTGAACTCGCGCTCGCCCTGGAACACCTGGATGGCGACCGACGGCTGGTTGTCGTCGGCCGTCGTGAAGGTCTCGCTGCGCTTGGTCGGGATGGCCGTGTTGCGCTCGATGAGCTTCGTCATGATGCCGCCCTTGGTCTCGATGCCGAGGCTGAGGGGGGTCACGTCGATGAGGAGGACGTCCTTGCGCTCGCCCTTGAGGACGCCCGCCTGGATGGCCGCGCCCACGGCGACGACCTCGTCGGGGTTCACGCCCTTGTTGGGCTCCTGGCCGGTCTCGCTCTTGACGAGCTCGCTCACGGCGGGCATGCGCGTCGAGCCGCCGACGAGCACGACGTGCGCGATGTCGCCGACCTTGATGCCGGCCTCGCGGATGACGTCCTGGAACGGCTTCTTCGTGCGCTCGAGCAGGTCCTTCGTGAGGTCCTCGAACTTTGCGCGCGTGATCGTCTCGGAGAGCGACACGGGGCCGTTCTCGGTGAGCGAGAGGTACGGCAGGTTGACGCTCGTCGACGTCGAGCTCGAGAGCTCCTTCTTCGCCTGCTCCGCTGCCTCCTTGAGGCGCTGCAGTGCGATCTTGTCGTTCGAGACGTCGACGCCCGTCGAGTCCTTGAACTGCTTGATGAGGTAGTCGACGACGCGCTGGTCCCAGTCGTCGCCGCCGAGGCGGTTGTCGCCCGAGGTGGCGCGGACCTGGATGGTCGAGAAGTCGTCGTCCTTGCCCACCTCGAGGAGGGAGACGTCGAACGTGCCGCCGCCGAGGTCGAAGACGAGGATGAGCTCGTCCTCCTTGCCCTTGTCGAGGCCGTAGGCGAGCGCCGCGGCGGTGGGCTCGTTGATGATGCGCAGCACGTTGAGGCCCGCGATCTCGCCGGCCTCCTTCGTGGCCTGGCGCTCGGCGTCGTTGAAGTACGCGGGCACCGTGATGACGGCGTCGGTGACCGTGTCGCCGAGGTACTGCTCCGCGTCGCGCTTGAGCTTCTGGAGGATGCGCGCCGAGATCTCCTGCGGCGTGTACTTCTTGCCGTCGACGTCGAACGTCCAGTTCGTGCCGACGTGGCGCTTGACCGACGCGAGCGTGCGGTCGACGTTCGTCACGGCCTGGCGCTTGGCGGTCTCGCCGACGAGCACCTCGCCGTCCTTCGTGAACGCCACGACCGACGGGGTCGTGCGGAAGCCCTCGGCGTTGGCGATGACCTTGGGCTCGCCGCCCTCGAGGACCGAGACGACGGAGTTCGTCGTCCCGAGGTCGATACCCACAGCACGTGCCATGTTGCTTCTCCTTCTGTTGCTGCCTGAAGTCTTCGCGCGGGTTGAGCCGCGCTGACTCAAGGATACGACCAAGGCATCCTGCTGTCAAGCGAACTTGACACGGATCGGCTCAGGTTTTGCGTCGCAGCGGTCGCCACCCTCCATCGAGACTCGCGTCAGAGCGGCACGACGAGCGGGGTGCCGGTGTGCGGATCGGGGATGACCGTGCAGGGCAGGCCGAAGACCTCCTCGACGCGCTGCGCCGTGACGACCTCACCCGGCGAGCCGGCGGCGACGACCTCGCCCGCGTGCATCATGACGATGCGGTCGGCGAAGCGCGCCGCCTGGTTGAGGTCGTGCAGCACGGCCACGACGGTGCGCCCCTCGCCGTGGAGCCGGCGGAACAGTCTCAGCAGCTCGTACTGGTGCGCGATGTCGAGGAACGTCGTCGGCTCGTCGAGCAGCATCGTGGGCGACTCCTGCGCGAGCAGCATCGCGACCCACACCCTCTGCCGCTGCCCGCCCGAGAGCTCGTCCACGAGCCTCCCCGACAGCTCCGTCGTCGCGGTCGCCTCGAGCGCGGCCGCGACGGCGGCCTGATCGGCCGTGGACCACTGCCGCAGGATCGTCTGGTGCGGATGGCGGCCGCGCGCCACGAGGTCGGACACGCGGATGCCGTCGGGGGCGATCGACGCCTGCGGCAGCAGCCCCAGCCGTCGGGCGATCTCCCGCGTGGGCAGCGCCGTGATCGCCTTGCCGTCGAGCAGCACCTCCCCCTGCGTCGGCCGGATGAGCCGCGCGAGCGCACGCAGGAGCGTCGACTTGCCGCACGCGTTCGGCCCCACGACGACCGTGAACGATCCGACGGGGATCTCGACGTCGAGGTGCTCGGCGACGACGCGGCCGTCGTAGCCGAGCGACACGTCGCGCGTGGCGAGCTTCGCCTGCGCCGTGGGCGAGAGGGCGGATGGTGCGGAGGTGAGGGTCATCGCCTTCTCGCTTCCTGGATGAGCAGCCAGATGAGGTAGACGCCGCCGAGGCACACCGTGACGAGGCCGACGGGCAGCTGCGACGGCGCGAACAGCCGCTGGGCGAGCACGTCGCTCGCGACGAGGAGGAGCGCGCCCACCGCGGCGGATGCCGTGAGCGTCACGCCGGCCGATCCGGTCAGACGACGCGCGATCTGAGGGGCGGCCAGCGCGATGAACGCGATCGGGCCCGCCATCGCCGTGACGACCGCCGTGATGCCGACGCCGACGACGATGAGCGCGACGCGCACGCCGCCGGTGCGCACGCCGAGCGCCGCCGCGGCGTCGTCTCCCAGCTCGAGCAGGTGCATCCGGTCGGCGAGGCAGGCCGCGGCGATCGCGAGCGGCACGATGACGCAGGCCGCCACGCCGACCTGCTCGAACGTCACGGCGTTGAGCGAGCCCGCGCCCCAGGCGCTCGCGAGGAGCGCGAGGTTGAGGTCGGCGTTGAGGATGATCCAGCTGTTGAGCGAGGAGAGCATCGACGCGATGCCGATCCCGACGATGATGAGCCGGAACCCCTGGAAGCCCCGTCGGAACGCCAGCAGGTACACGACGAGCGCCGTGGCCGCCCCGCCCGCGATGGCGCCGGCCGCGGTGGCCGCGACGCCCGTCCCCACGGTGGTGATGACGAGGAGCGCGCCCGTGTAGGCGCCCGCGTCGAACCCGATGATGTCGGGGCTGCCGAGCGGGTTGCGCGTGAGCGACTGGAAGATCGCCCCGCCGACCCCGAGCGCGACGCCGAAGAGCAGGCCGGCGAGCACGCGCGGCAGGCGCCACTCGACGACGACGAGCCGCGCGCGCGGCTCGCCCGTCCCCGCCAGCGCGGCGAGCACCTCGGGCACGCTCAGGGCTGACTCCCCCAGCGTGAGCGCGACCACGCCGATCGCGGCGGCCAGCACGGCCGCCCCCGCCGTGACCGCGGCCGCGCGCACGCCGATGCGGCGCGACGCGATCGGCGTGCGGAGGACGACGACACGGCGACCGGCGTCGAGGGCGGCGGTCACAGCCCGCTCGCCTTCCGGCGGCGCACGAGGGCGATCAGCACGGGCGCGCCGATGACCGAGGTCACGATCGACACGGGGAGCTCGCCCGTGGGCAGAACGAGCCGGCCGACGACGTCGGCCGCGAGCAGCAGGAGCGGCGCGGCGAAGAGCGTTCCCGCGAGGATCCATCCCTGATGCGGGCCGACCATCCAGCGCACGACGTGCGGCACCATGAGGCCGACGAACGCGACGGGGCCCGCTGCGGCCGTCGCGGCGCCGCAGAGCAGCGTCACGGCGACGATCGACAGGATGCGGGTGAGCACGACGCGCGAGCCGAGCGCCGTGGCGAGGTCGTCGCCGAGCGCGAGCGCGTTGAGCGAGGGCGCGAGGCAGAACGCGATGACGATGCCGGCCGCGAGGAACGGCAGCACCGTGTAGGCGTCGGGGGCGATCGCCGTGAGCGACCCCACGTTCCACGAGCGCATGGAGTCGAACACCCGCGGGTTGAGGAGGCCGATGGCCGCGACGACGCCGCCCATGACGGCGCCGAGCGCGACACCCGACAGCGTCATGCGCAGCGGATCGGGGGCGCGCCCCCCGGCCGACCCGATGAGGTAGACGAGCACGGTGGCGACGATCGCGCCGGCGAACGAGAACCAGATGTATCCGCTGGCCGATGCGACGCCGAAGAAGGCCAGTCCCACGACGACGCCGAGACTCGCCCCCGCGTTGACGCCGAGGATGCCCGGATCGGCGAGGGGGTTGCGCGTGAACCCCTGGATGAGGGCGCCGGCGATGCCGAGGGCGGCCCCGACCGCGAGGCCGACGACGGTGCGGGGGATCCGCATATCGCGCACGATCGCGCCCGCGTCGCCCTCGCCCGTCACGAGCCCCGCCCAGACCGCGTCCGGCCCGATGCGCTGCGATCCGAGCACGATGCTCGCGACGCACACGACCGCGAGGGCGCCGGCGAGCGCGAGCACGACGAGCCCCCGCCTCGCGGTGCGCGCATCGGCGGGTATCGCGTCGGAGGCCGCCTCGTCGAGAGCCGGAACGGCCATCCGATCAGAGCCCCAGCTTCTCGAGCTCGGCCTCGTACGCGTCCTCGATCTCCTCCTGCGGGCGCGACTCGTCGTCCCACATCGCCATGAGGCGGTCGCGGACGGCGTCGTCGAGCGCGTCGTAGCGCTCGCGCCAGGCCTCCGCGTGCTCCGTCCAGTAGCCGATCACCTTGTACGCGTCGGAGGGCAGCTTCATCCCGTGGCGCAGGTGGCGGCGGACGCCCCGCGTCGCCTTCGTCTCACCGGCGACCCAGACGTAGCCCGGCCCGGATGGCAGGTCCGACGCGCGCACGATCTCCTCGATCCGGGTGGGCGCGTGGCCGTTGCCGCCGTGCACCCAGTGCAGCTCGACGCCGTCCGGCACGACGAGGGGGAGCTCGTCGGCGGCGGAGGCGACCTCGACGACCACGCGTGTGCGGACGCCCGCGGGCGCCGTCTCCGCGAGCCGCGCGGCGGCGGGGAGCCCCGTCGCGTCGGCGACCAGCAGCTGCCAGACGATGCCGGCCGGCGGGTCGTACAAGCCCTTGGGGGTGTTGACCCCGACGACGTCGCCCGGCTGTGCGCGCAGCGCCCAAGCCGCCGCGACGCCGCCGTCGTGCACGACGAAGTCGATCGTCAGCTCGCGCGCCTCCTCGTCCCATCCGCGCACCGTGTAGGTGCGCAGAGGGGCGGGCTCGACGCCCTCCGGATAGTCCCAGTAGCCGTTGTCCGTGGGGAACGGCAGCTCGGGCTCCTCGCGGCCCTCCTGCGGGAAGAAGACGCGCAGGTACTCGTCGCCGACCCCGGTCGAGACGAAGCCCTCCAGGCCGTCTCCGCCGAAGACGACCCGCGCCATCCCGGGGCTCAGGCGTTCGACGCGCTGCACGACGACGCGGTGCACGAGGTTCACGGTCATCCGAGCAGCGCCTCCTCGACGACGCTCAGGAAGGCGTCCTGGCCGCTGGGCGAGCCGTAGAGCATCTCGTAGTTGTAGCCGTGGATCTCGCCGTCCTGCACGAACGGCAGCGCGTTCCAGAGCGCGTTGCCCGTGAGGGTCTCATCCGTCTCGACGGCGACGGAGCCGTCTTCGTTCGCCCCCGTGAAGGCGATGTCGACGCCCTCGAGCTGACCCACCTGCTCGGGGCTGAGCTCGGTGTACTCGTCGCTCGCGGGGAGTCCCTCGTCGGTCGCGTTCATGAGCGGCGACATCTCGAGGCCGAGGTCGGCGAAGACGAGGCACGGCACGCCGTAGCACGACGTCGTCACCTGCCCCTCCCACAGGCCGATGTCGGCGACGACGGGGTGGATGTCGGCGGCGTCGAGCCGCTCGCGGATGTCGGCGACGCGGGCCTCGTACTGGTCGACCCACGCCTGCCACTCGTCCTCGCGCCCGAGGTCGGCGGCCGCCTGCGCCGCGACGTCGCGCCAGTCGCCGCCGTCGAACGCGTTGTACGTGTAGGTCGGGGCGATCTTCTGCAGCTGCCCGTCGAGGTCCTCCTCGTACCCGAGGCCGTTGAGGATGAAGTCGGGCTCGGCCTCGAGCACGGCCTCGAGGTTGAACTCGGGGAAGTTCCCGAAGGTGTCGAGGCCCGCGAGCTCCTCCTGCGGGAAGAAGTCGGGGAACGCGGTGAAGTCGTCGCGGATGGGCTGCGTGCCGGCGAGCTCGAAGCCGAGCGTGATGAGCAGGTCGACGTCGGTCGTGTAGAAGCCGAGGGCGGCCTCCGGCTCGGCCGGCATCTCGATGTCGGCGCCGGTCGGCGTCGTCACGGCGACGGTCGCCGCGTCGTCGGCCTCGGCCGACGTGGTCGAGCTCGCACACGAGGCGAGCAGGAAGCCGGTCGCGGCGAGCGCGGCGAACGTCAGAGCTGTGGAGCGCATGGTGGTGTCTTCCGGGAGGGTTCGGGGGAGCCGACCGCCTTAAGTAAGGCTTGGCTAACCCAGTATGAACCGGCCGATTGTCGCCATCCGGACAGATCGTGTCGCGCTCAGGCCGAGATGCGCGCGGATCGGCTGCGCGCCGATGCGTACTCCCCCGGCGTGCGGCCGATCTCGCGCCGGAACGCCTGCACGAACGCGCTCGGCGTGGCGTATCCGGCACGCCTGCTGACGCTCACGACGGTGTGGTCGGCGGCGAGCCATTCGATCGCCCTGCGCATGCGGGCGCGCGTGCGCCATCCGGCGAAGCTCATGCCCGTCTCGGCGACGAAGAGCCGGGAGAGGTTCCGCGCGCTCGCACCCACATGGCGACCCCAGTCCTCGATGGTCCTGTCGTCGGACGGATCGGCGAGGATGGCCTCGGCCACGCGCCGGGTGCGCTCGTCGGAGGGGATGGGCAGGTCGACCGTCGCGACCTCGACGGGCTCGAGCAGTCCGAGCGCGAGCTCCTCGGCGTGCAGGCGGGCGGCGGGCGCGAGGTACGGGGCCGCCTCGAGCCGGTCGAGCAGGGCGCGGACGACCTCGGGGATGACGACGGCCGTCGTCGACGGCGCGACGGGCGCGATCTCGGCCTCCACGAACGTGCAGCGGAACGCCGTGCCGGCGGCCGCGACCACGCGATGCGCCACGCCGGCGGGGATCCAGAGGCCAAGCGCTCCAGGGACGGCGAAGTAGCCGTCGTCGGTCTCGGCGGTGAGGGTTCCCCTGCTGCCCCAGAGCAGCTCGTGGCGATCCTCGTGGACGTGCGCCTCCCATTCCACGCGGTCCGACACGTCGAAGGAGTTCGTGCCGATGCGCCAGACGGGCGGGGCATCCTGTCCGATCTGCGACATCGTCTGTCCACCTGTCGTCTTGTCGTCGAGGTTAGGCGACCCTAAGCTACCACGACGTGCCCACCCTCGTCTCCCCCTGGATCCGCGGACGACGCGGTCTCCTCGCCCGCGCCTCGCTCGGCTTCTCGCTGCATCAGGCCTGCGAGGCCGCCGTGCCCATCGCCGTCGGGATCGTCATCGACGTCGCCATCTCGGGCTCGGACGCCGCGGGCCTCGCGATCGGCATCGGTCTGCTGGCGGTCGTCTTCGCGGCGCTGCTGTCGTCGTGGCGGATGGGCGAGCTCGCCGCCATGCGCCTCTACGTCGACATGGACTACGCGGTCCGCCGCGATCTCCTCTCGCGCGTGCTCGACCCTGCCGGCCGCGCACGGCGCAGGGGCGGCGAGGCACTGTCGCTTCTCACCTCCGACGTGTCAGAGACCGCGTCGGTCGCCTGGATCCTCGGCCGCGCGGCCGCCTTCGCCGTCGCGATCGCGGTCGCGGCGGCGGGCCTCCTCGCCATCTCCGTCCCGCTCGGGATCACGGTGCTCGTCACGACGCCGCTCCTCGCCCTGGCGGTGCGCCTCGTCACGCGCCCGCTCGAGCGTCGATCCGCCGCCGAGCAGGCGGCCCTCGCCGACTCCTCGGCGATCGCGTCCGACCTGCTCACGGGCCTGCGCACCGTCAAAGGCCTCCGGGCCGAGGGCGAGGCCATCCGCCGGTTCGAGCGCGCGAACGCGGCGACGCTCGCCACCGCCCTGCGCGCAGGCAGCGCCGAGGGCGTGTTCTCGGGGGTCAGCGCGCTGCTCTCCGGCGCCTTCCTCGTCGTGCTGGCGGTGCTGTCGTCGTCGGCCGCGCTCGACGGCACGATCACGGTGGGCCAGCTCGTCACGGTGATCGGCCTCGCGCAGTTCCTGCAGTGGCCCCTCACGTCGCTCGCCTTCACGGGCGCGGAGCTCGCGACCGTGCGCGCGTCGCGGCGCCGCATCGAGGAGCTCGCGTCCGGCGTCGAGACGTCCCCGCACGCCGACGTCGCCGCTCCCCGCGGGGCCGTGCGGATCGTCGGCGCCGACGGGGGGCCGCTCGCCGGCCTCGCCCTCGACATCGCGGCGGGCGAGTTCGTCGGCGTCGACGCCGACGAGGAGCGCGCCCGCGCCCTGGAGGCGCTGCTCGGCGGCGTCGCTCCCGCTGCCCACGGCACAGCCCTCGTCGACGGCGAGCCGCTGCGGCGCCCGCCCTCTCCGGGCACCCCGCGCGTGGTCTCCGCTCCGCACGACGCGGCCATCCTCACGGGCACGGTCGCCGACAACGTCGGCGTGCGCGACCGCGACGACATCGCCGCCGCCGCGGCGCTCACCGACGTGCTCGCCGTCGACGGGTGGGACAGGGCCGTCGGCGAACGCGGCCGGCTGCTCTCCGGCGGCCAGCGCCAGCGCGTCGCGCTGGCGAGGGCGCTCGCCTCCGACGCGGTCGTGCTCGCCCTGCGCGAGCCCACGACGGCGGTCGATGCCGTGACCGAGTCGCGCATCGCCTCCGGCATCCGCGGGCTGCGTTCCGGGCGCACGACCATCCTCCTCACCCGCAGCCGTGCGCTGCTGGCCGTGTGCGACCGCGTCGTCACGGCCGACGACCTCGTCGGAGAGCCCGCATGAGCCGCCCCCTCGCCACGGCAGACACCCGCCGCACGCGGCGCGCGCTCGGAGAGCTCGTGCGCGGCCAGGCCGGCGGCTTCGCCGTCGCCGTCGCGGCGCTCGCCGCGGGTGCCGCGGCCGGCGTCGCGAGCCCTCTCGTGCTCGGCGCCGTCGTCGATGCCGTGACCGCGCGCGAGCGCGACGACGTCACCGCGCTCGTCGTCGCGCTCGTCGCGGTGGTCGTCGTGCAGGCGCTCACGGCGGTCTGGTCGCGCATCGCGGTCGTCCGCGTCGGCGAGCGGATGCTCGCCCGGCTGCGCGACCGGCTCGTGACGCACGTGCTCCGTCTGCCGGAGCGGCGCGTGGAGGAGGCGGGGCGCGGCGAGGTCGTGTCGCGCGTCTCCGGCGATGTCGCCGTCGTCGGCGACACCGTATCGTCGGTCGTCCCCGGCACGGCGGCGGCCGCATTCTCGATCGCGGCCGCCGCGGCCGGGCTCGGGGCGATCGACCTGCGGCTGACGCTGGCGGCCTGCGTCGCGGTGCCCATCCAGTGGCTCGCGCTGCGTCGGCACCTGCGGAGGTCCATGCCCGTCTACCGCGCATCGCGGGACGCTGCGGGCGAGCGCTCGCAACGCATGCTCGAGGCCATCGAGGCGCACGAAACCCTGACCGCCTTCGGCACGACGCGGATGGCGGAAGAGCGCGTGGACGAGTCGGCCCGCCTCACCGCCGACCTGTCGATGCGCGCGACGCGGCTGAGCGCGCGGTTCTGGGGCCGGCTCAACATGGCGGAGTTCGCCGGGCTCGCCGCGGTGCTCATCATCGGCTTCGTCCTCGTCGGCAGCGGAGCGGCGAGCATCGGCGCCGCGACGGCCGCCGCGCTCATGTTCCTGAACCTCTTCGGCCCCATGGGCACCGTGCTCGCCGGATTCGACGACCTGCAGCGGGCCGCCGCGAGCCTCGCCCGGCTCGTGGGGGTGCTCGACGAGCCAGCCGAGACGGCGGCGGGCGAGAGCGCCGGCGGGCGGGCACCGGTCGGGATCGAGATCTCGGGGCTCAGCCATGCGTACAGCGAGCGCGTGGTGCTCGACGACGTGAGCCTGGCCATCCGGCCCGGCGAGCACGTCGCGATCGTCGGCGCGAGCGGCGCGGGCAAGTCGACGCTTGCCGCGCTCGTGTGCGGGCGCCTCTCTGTCGAGCGCGGGTCGGTGCGCTTCACGGGCGCGGCGGCCCCGCGCGTCGTGCTCGTGACGCAGGAGAACCATGTGTTCGCGGGAGCCCTCGCCGACGACCTGCGGATGGCCGCGCCCGACGCCGACGACGAGGCGCTCCGTGGAGCGCTCGCGGCAGCGGGGGCGGACGGGTGGGCCGCACGCCTCCCCGACGGGCTCTCGACCGCCGTCGGGGCAGGCGGGCAAGAGCTCACCGAGGTGCGTCGGCAGCAGCTCGCCCTCGCCCGCGTGCACCTCGTCGACCCCGACGTGCTCGTGCTCGACGAGGCGGCGTCCGAGGCGGGCAGCGCCGACGGCGACGTGCTCGACCAGGCGGCGCTGCGGCTCGCCGCAGGGCGCACGACGCTCACGATCGCGCACCGCCTCGAGCAGGCGCGCGCCGCCGACCGCGTCGTCGTGATGGACGCCGGCAGGGTCGTCGAGGAGGGCACCCACGTGCAACTGCTCGCGGCGGGCGGCGGCTACGCCCGGCTGTGGCGGGCGCAGGGCGCGTAAGCGGCACTAGTCTCGGCGGGAAGGGGCGCGAGGAGGCGCCACCGCGCGTTCACCGAGGAGGCCTAGCGTGACCGACATGCCCGACTCCGCGCATCCGCCCGCCCCGCCCGCCACGGCCGACAGCGGAGCACTCCCCGTCATGGGCCTCGACCTCGCTGAGCAGCGCTCCACGACCCGCGGCACGGTCTTCGCGTGGGCGCTGTGGGACTGGGCGACGCAGCCCTTCAACACCGTCATCCTCACGTTCATCTTCACGGCGCTCTACCTCACGACCGACGTCTTCCTCGCACCCGAGGTGCGGGCGCTCGCCGACGACGATCCCGTCAAGGTCGGCGCCATCGCCGACCTCACCTCGGGACTCGGCTGGGGTACGACGATCGCCGGACTCCTCATCCTCGCCGTCGCTCCCGTCCTGGGTCAGCAGGCGGATGCCGCGGGACGGCAGAAGCTGTGGCTCGGCATCGGCACGGGTGCACTGGCCGCCTGCATGCTCGGCCTGTGGTTCGTCGAGCCGGCGCCGACACTGTTCTGGCTCGGGGTGGCGCTCATCTCGGCGGGCACCGTGTTCGGCGAGATCGCGGCGGTCAACTCCAACGCCATGCTCATCGGCATCGCGACGCCGAAGACGATCGGCCGCGTCTCGGGACTCGGCTGGGGATTCGGGTACCTCGGCGGCATCGTCGCCCTCGTCCTCGTGATCGTCTTCTACGTCGCCGACTGGTTCGGACTGTCCGAGGAGGGCGGCCTCCCCTTCCGCCTCATCGCCGTCGGCTGCGCGCTGTGGACGATCGCGTTCTCGATCCCGATCTTCCTCAAGGTGCCAGAACCCTCGCTCGGCCGTCCGGAGCGGCGCGCGGGCTTCCTGCAGTCGTACCGCCTGCTCGTGCGCGATGTCACGGGGCTCTACCGGTCGCCTGCGACGCGGCACACGTTCTGGTTCCTCCTGTCGAGCGCCGTCTTCCGCGACGGCCTGGCCGGCGTCTTCACGTTCGGAGCCGTCATCGCCTCGGCCGTCTTCGGCTTCGGGTTCCTCGACCTCGTGATCTTCGGCGTCGCCGCGAACCTCATCGCAGGTGTCTCGACGATCGTCGCCGGCCGCCTCGACGACCGGTTCGGGCCGAAGCGCATCATCCTGTTCTCGCTCGCGGCGATGGTCGTCTCGGGGCTTGCCGTCTTCGCCCTCGTCGACGCGGGGCGCACTGTGTTCTGGGTCGGCGGCCTCGCGCTGTGCGTCTTCGTCGGGCCGGCCCAGGCCGCATCGCGCTCGTTCCTCGCACGCGTCACGCCCGCCGGCCGCGAGGGCGAGATCTTCGGCCTCTACGCGACGACGGGCCGCGCCGCGAGCTGGATGGCCTCTGCCGCGTGGGCGGCTCTCATCGCGATCACGGGTCAGACGGCCTTCGGGATCCTCGGCCTCGTCGTCGTCCTGCTCGCCGGCTTCCTCCTGCTGCTCCCGGTCAGGGCGACGCGGTAGCGCGCCCCGCGCCGGACACATCGCAGGAGATCCGGGTCGCGGCGCGACCCTATCGCCCGGGATGGCGCGCATCGCGCCCCGTCGACGGCCGGATCTCCTGCGGCATGTCCGCAGGGCCGCGGGGTAGCGTCGGGGGATGACCCGCTCCTCCCGCCGCCGAATCGTGTTCCTCGACATCGACGGGACGATCCTCGACCACGACGGCACCATCCCCGCCTCGACGATCGCGGCCATCCGCGGCGCACGGACGAACGGGCACCTCGTGTTCCTCGCGACGGGCCGCACCCCGCTCGAGATCGACGAGAAGGTCACCGACATCGGATTCGACGGCATCGTCGCGGGGGCCGGGGCGTTCGTCGAGCACGACGGCGCCTGGGTCGTCGAGCACCTCATGCCGGAGGACTCCTGCCGCCGCCTGCAGGAGGAGCTCGAGGCGCTCGGGCTCGACTACGTCCTGCAGGGTCGCGAGTACGCCCATCCGACCCCCGGGATGCAGGCGCGCCTGCGGCAGCAGCTGGGCCTCCCCGAGGGCGACCCCGGCACGGCCGAGCGCGGGCTCGGCCGCTACCTCGGCGAGATCGCCCCGCTGCGCCACGACCTCACCGCGAAGGCCGTCTTCTCGGGCGACGACCTGGGGGCCTACGACGCCGTCGTGCGGGCCCTCGGCGCGGAGTTCACCGTGATCACGGGAACCATCCCGGGGATGGGCACGGCGAGCGGAGAGGTCTCGATGCCGGGTGTGACGAAGGGCAGCGCCATCGTCGAGCTGCTCGACCGCCTGGACATCGACATCGCCGACGCCGTGGCGATCGGCGACAACAACAACGATCTCGAGATGCTCGAGGCGGTCGGCCTCGGCATCGCCATGGGCAACGGCACGCTCGAGGCCAAGGAGGCGGCCGACGAGGTCACCGATCCCCTCGACGAGGGCGGCCTCGCGAACGCGTTCCGCCGCCACGGCCTGATCTGAGCCGACGCATCCGGGCGGGCGCATCCGGGCCGCCGACGGGGGCCACGCCTGCTCGCCGGGGAAGAAGCACGCCGCGGCATGCGTTGCCTCCGGCATGAGCGGAGCGACGAGCACGTGACCGGCGGCGATCCGCACGCCCTCGAGCACCTGCTGGCGACGCTCGACTGGCGGCTCGTCGAGGCGAGCCGCCCCGAGATCGACGCCGGGGGCCGTCTCGCGCTCCCTGCGGGCGAGACGCTGCTCGTCTACGTCGCCGCCGGCTCGGCGACAGCGGAGGGCGGGAACCGCATCGGCTGCGCCGTCGCCGAGGATGCGCAGCTGCACCCGGCGCCCGACAGCGCGCTCGTCGAGGGCGACGCCCTCATCGCGATGGGCCGCGCGGACGTGCGGTTGGAGAGCTCGGCGGGCGCCTCGCTCGTCATGGCGCGGCTGCGCGACGCGTCGGCGGCCGCGCAGCTGCTCGACGTCATCCCCGACGTCGTGTCGGTCTACGGCTTCGCCGCTCTCGAGCCGACGGCCGCCGCCCTCGCCGCGACCCTCGGCCCCGGCACGACGCCGCGCTCGGGCGACCCCGTCATCTGCGGGCTCATGGCGACCACGGTCGTGCTCGCGCTGCTGCGCGCGTGGACCGAGGCGGGCTGCGCCCCCGCCGGATGGCCCGCGCGCGCCTCCGATCCGCACCTCGCCCGCGTGCTCGAGGCCATCCACCGTGACCCCGGCCGCAGCTGGACGCTCGATGCGCTCGCCGGGATGGCGACGATGTCGCGGACCGTGTTCGCCGAGCGCTTCCGCGCCGCGACGGGGATGGCTCCCCTCGGCTACGTGACGGGCGTGCGGATGGCCGCGGCCAAGGCCCTGCTCGCCGACGCGACCGTGTCGGAGACGTCGCGCGCGCTCGGCTACGGCTCGGACGAGGGCTTCAGCCGCGCGTTCCGCCGCCACACGGGGATGACCCCGACGGCCTGGCGCGCCGGCGCCGGCGTCTGACGGCCCGCGACGGGAGCGCCAGCCGAGCGCGTCGTCAGCGCCGGCCGGCGATCCCGAAGAGCGTCGCGCCGACCGCGACGGCCGCGATGCCCGTGAGGTAGGCGGCCTGCACGCCGGCGGCGTCGACGAGCAGCCCGCCGACGGCCGCGGCGAGCATGATCGCGAGCTGGAAGCCCGCCACGACGAGACCGCCCCCGGCCTCGAGCCGGTCCGGCAGGCGGCGACCGATCCAGGCGTTCAGCACGATGAGCCACGCGGCGAAGGCGGCGCCCCACACGACGACGGCCGCCCCGACGACGCCGAGCGACGTCGGCCACACGACGACCGCGACGATCGGGAGCCCGACGAGCACGGGGACGACGGCCGACAGCAGGGCCAGGTGGCGGTCGACGATCGCCCCCGTCACGATGTTGCCGACGAGGCCGCCCACGCCGAAGAGCGCGAGCAGGACGACGATCGACCCCTCGGGCAGGGGCGCGCCATCCTGCTCGATGCGCTCGAGCGCGAGCCGGATGTACGTGTACGCCGTGAAGTGCCCGAAGACGGTCAGCACATGGCCGGAGAGCCCGAGCCCGATGCCGGGTCGGCGGAGCGTGCTCGCGAGGACCCCCAGGCTCGCCGCGCTCTCGGACGGCACGCGCGGGAGCAGCAGGCGCACGGCGATGCCGACGACGGCGGTCACGACGGCGGCACCGGCGAACACCGCGCGCCAGTCGGCGATCGTCGAGAGCAGGACGCCGAGCGGCACGCCGAGCACGGTCGCGAGCGACGTCCCCGCGGTCGTGAACATCACGGCGCGCCCCAGCCGCTCCGGCCCGGCGATCCGCGCCGACACCGTGAGCGACATCGCCCAGAAGCCGCTCAGCGCGGCGCCCAGCAGCACGCGCGAGGCGAGCACGATCGCAAGCGACGGCGCGATCGCGACGAGCAGGTTCGACGCGGCAGCCGCGAAGGCGAGCCAGACGAGGAGCGTGCGGCGGTCGAGCCTCGGCACGAGCAGGCCGATCGTCGGCGCCACGAGGAAGCCGACGAGAGCCGTCACCGTGACGGCCTGCCCGGCCTGCCCCGGGGTGACGCCGAGGTCGCGGGCGAACTCTGTGAGCACGCCGTTGGGCAGGAACTCCGCGGTGACGAGCAGGAAGCTCGTGAGCATCATGACGACGAGCGCCGCGGAGCGGAAGCGGGGCGGGGCGGGCGCGGGGGCCGTCAGGGAGAGCGTGTCGGTCATGACGGAGGTCAACGCCCCCGCGGCGCGTTCCTTCCGACGCGACGTCCGGACCACCCGACCGATCGTCCGGCAGCTCGAACGCCCGGCAGCTCGAACGCCCGGCAGCTCGAACGCCCGGCCGCCCGAACGCCCGGCCGCTCGGCGCATGGGCAGAACTCCCCATGCGCGAAACGCCGCAGGACATTCCTGTGTAACACCTGGGTGCCTAGGTTCGGATCATCCGCCCGCCCGGCGAGGTCGCCGTGCGGGTTCCGGGCGCCGGCCGACCGCCGGCGCGACGACATCCCTCGGAGGAACAGTGAAGTCACGCACCGCATGCGCCCTGGGAGCAGCGATCCTGCTCGCGGGCGCGTTCGTCCCGACCGCCGCCACGGCGGCACCCGGCGCGACGGAGGAGACCCCGCCGCTCAACGCCGCCGCCCCCGAGCAGGAGGACAACCGGCCCGACCCCCTCGCCGAGAAGCGGACGGAGGAGAAGCAGCAGGCCGCCGAGCTCGTCGCGACCGGGCAGGCCGACATCCAGCAGCGCGGGTCGGGCAAGAACAAGACGCGCGTCGTCGAGATCGCGCCAGGCGACTACGTCGAGTACGGCGTCCAGGAGACCGCGCAGCTGTTCTCGATCCTCGTCGAGTTCGGCGACGAGGCCGACACGCGTTTCCCCGACGCCCCTGCGTCGGGACCGCTGCACAACGAGATCCCCGCGCCCGCCGAGGGCGACAACTCCACGTACTGGGAGGAGGACTTCTCACGCGAGCACTTCCTCGAGATGTTCTTCACCGGCCTCGAAGACCAGGGCGGCGAGTCGTTCGCAGGCGTCTACGACGAGATGTCGTCCGGCCGCTTCGACCTGCAGGGCGACGTGTCGGACTGGGTCACGGTGCCGTACGCCGAGGCCTCGTACGGCCAGACCGAGTCGCAGGACGACATGACGCGCTTCATCCAGGACTCGGCCGACGCCTGGTACGACGCGCAGGTCGCCGCCGGCCTGACGCAGGACGAGATCGTCGCGGAGCTGCAGCAGTACGACGTCTGGGACCGCTACGACCTCGACGGCGACGGCATCTCGAACGAGCCCGACGGCTACATCGACCACTTCCAGGCCATCCACGCAGGAGAGGGTGAGGAGGCCGGGGCACCCGAGTGGGCGATCTGGTCGCACCGCTGGGCGGTCGGCCAGTCGGGCCTCGGCACGGAGGGACCGGCCGACTACGCCAAGGTCGGCGGCGTGCGCATCGGCGACACCGACATCTGGATCCGCGACTACACGACGGAGCCCGAGAACGGCGGCCTCGGGGTGTTCGCGCACGAGTTCGGCCACGATCTCGGCCTGCCCGACTACTACGACACCGACGGCGGCGAGAACGGCACCGCGTTCTGGACGCTCATGAGCTCCGGCTCGTGGCTCGGCCACGGCGACGGCGCGATCGGCACGACCCCCAACCACATGGGCGCGACGGAGAAGCTCTTCCTCGGCTGGCTCGACTACGCCACGGTCGACGCCGGCACGTCGGCGACGATCGACCTCGGGCCGTCGTTCCACGCGACGACGCGCCCGCAGGCGGTCATCGTCAACCTGCCCGACGGTGAGGAGTTCATCGAGACGGGGCCCGCGGCATCCGGGACGAAGTACTTCTTCTCCGGCAGCGGAGACGGCCTCGACACGACCGTGACGAGCCCGGTCTTTACGGTTCCCGCGGACGGCGCGCTGACCGCACAGGTGTCGTACGACATCGAGGCGGAGTGGGACTACGCGTACGCAGAGATCACGACCGACGGCGGTGCCACCTGGACGGCGCTCGCGACCGACCACTCGACGACGGACGACCCGAACGGGGCGAACCTCGGCAACGGCATCACGGGCGCCACCGACGGATGGGCGCCGCTCTCGGCCGACCTCTCGACCTACGCCGGCACCGACGCGCAGATCCGCTTCCGGTACGTCACGGACGGCGCCGTGTCGAACCCCGGCTTCCAGGTCGACGACATCGCCGTGGGCGACGCCCTCGCGACGGACGTCGAGGACGACGGCGCGGGCTGGACGCTCGACGGCTTCGTGCTGATCGACGGCGGCGGATACACGGTGCCCTTCACGCACTACTACATCGCCGAGAACCGCGCCTACGGCGGGTACGACCTCACGCTCGCGCAGGGTCCGTACAACTTCGGCTGGTCGACGTCGGCGCCGAACACCGTCGAGCACTACCGCTATCAGGACGGCCTGCTCGTCTGGTATGTCAACTCGCTGTACGCCGACAACAACGTCTCCGCGCACCCCGGTGCGGGCGAGGCGCTCCCCGTCGACGCCCGTGCGACGGCGCTCACCTGGTCGGACGGCACGGTCGCCCGCAACCGCATCCAGTCGTTCGACGCGACGTTCGGGCTCGACAAGACCGACAGGCTGTCGCTGCACCGCGAGACGGAGGCGGGCATGACGACGCTCACGGTCGGCAAGCAGAAGCCGGTCGCGGTGTTCGACGACACCGATCCGTACGCGTACTACGACGAGAGCAACCCGCAGAACTCCGTCATCGTCGGCGGCACGGGCACGACCATCCAGGTCGTGAAGGCCGACGCGAAGGCCGGGACCATGCGCATCACGGTGACCGCCGGGGAGTGATCCCGGCGTGACCCGGAACGCCGGGCGGCCGCTTCGGCCG
>NZ_JBSHGQ010000058.1:0-18309 GCF_053617895.1 Microbacterium sp. NPDC055683
GACGAGCCGGGTGGCTCGTCCGCGCCGCGGCCGGTAGGTGGTGCTTACGCCGAGGCGATCGCCTTGTCGAGGAGGCGGTCGCCGGTCTCGATGTCGAACACGTGGATGTGGTCGGGCGTCGGGACGAGCGACACCGTGTCGCCCGCGAACGGGTGCACGCGGCCGTCGACGCGCGCGACGATCTGCGCGTCGGAGCCCTCCACGTGGCCGTAGAGGTAGCCGTCGGCGCCGAGCTCCTCGACGAGGTCGACCTTGACCGCGAGACCCTCGCCGCCCGCAGGGCCGACGATGAAGTCCTCGGGGCGGACACCAGCGGTGACCTTGGAGCCGTGCGCCTTGTTGAGCGCGGCGGCCTCGACGGGGATGACCTTGGTGCCGAAGCGCACGCCGCCCTCGACGATGTCGGCCGGGAACAGGTTCATGGCCGGCGAGCCGATGAAGCCGGCGACGAACACGTTGCGCGGCTTCTCGTACAGGTCGCGGGGCGTTCCGACCTGCTGGAGGAGGCCGTCCTTGAGGACCGCGATGCGGTCGCCCATGGTGAGCGCCTCGGTCTGGTCGTGGGTGACGTAGACCGTCGTGACGCCGAGGCGGCGCTGCAGCGACGCGATCTGCGTGCGGGTCTGCACGCGGAGCTTGGCGTCGAGGTTCGACAGCGGCTCGTCCATGAGGAACACCTGCGGCTCGCGGACGATCGCGCGGCCCATCGCGACGCGCTGGCGCTGACCGCCCGAGAGGGCCTTCGGCTTGCGGTTGAGGTACTGCTCGAGGTCGAGGAGCTTCGCCGCCTCGAGCACGCGCTTGGCGCGCTCGTCCTTGCTGACGCCGGCGATCTTGAGCGCGAAGCCCATGTTCTCGGCGACCGTCATGTGGGGGTAGAGGGCGTAGTTCTGGAACACCATCGCGATGTCGCGGTCCTTCGGCGGGACGTCCGTGACGTCGCGGTCGCCGATGAGGATGCGGCCGTCGTTGACCTCTTCGAGGCCGGCGAGCATGCGCAGCGAGGTCGACTTTCCGCAGCCGGAGGGGCCGACGAGGACGAGGAACTCGCCATCCGCGATCTCGAGGTTGAGCTTGTCGACCGCGGGACGCGTGCCGCCCGGGTAGAGGCGCGTCGCGTCATCGAAAGTGACAGTAGCCATCTTCTGTTCTCCTTCACCGGCAGGTACGTGCCGGACGATCCGTTGTGAGGGAGCGACGGGGTGAGCCGCCGCTGAGCCCGTCGTTGGGCCTCGGGCCAGTATGCCATCGAATCGGCCCGTGCGGGGAAATCGCTTGCTGATCTCGGTCGCCGGGTGCGGGCGGCGCGGTCCGGGTGGGTATTTCCCAGAGACGCGCTCTACCATCGACGGGTCGACCGCCGCGACACCATGGCGGCGAAGGGGAGTGCAGGCATTCGATGACGGACGAGAATCCGATCGTTCCCGCGGGCAGCGAGCGACGAGACGCGGTGCGCGAGAAGGCGCAGCAGGTGAAGGCGAAGCAGACGCGGGCGAAGGTGCTGCGGCGGGGGGCGGTGGCGCTCGCGATCGTCGCGGGCGTCGCGGCGATCGCGTTCGCCGTGACGAGCGTCGTCGTGCCCGCCGTCAACAGGCCCACGCTCAGCCCCGAGAACCTCGACGACGGCGGCATCGCCGTCGGCGACGGCGACGACCTGTCCTCGATGGCGGCCGGTGCGCTCGGGACGATGAGTGCGACGCCGACCTCCGCGCCGGAGGAGGAGACCTCGTCGGCCTCTGCCGTGAGCATCCGGATCTACGTCGACTACCTGTCGGAGGGCTCCGGCCAGTTCGAGGAGACGAACGCGGCGCAGCTCGCCGAGTGGGTCTCCGAAGGCGCCGCCGACCTGGCGTACCACCCGGTCGCGCTCCTCACCTCCAAGTCGAACGGCACGAAGTACTCGATCCGCGCAGCGGCCGCCGTCGCCTGCGTCCGCACGTACGCGCCCGAGGCCGCCGTCGCCTACAACCACGCGCTGCTCGTGGACCAGCCGGCCGCCGACGGCGACGGCTACACCGACGAGGAGCTCGCCGCGCGCGCCGCGGAGGCGGGAGCGGGCTCTGACGAGGTCGCCGACTGCATCGCGCAGGAGGACTTCGTCGCGTGGGCGAGCGACACGACGCAGCTCGCGCTCGAGGAGCCGCTGCCCGACACGGACGGCGTCGAGCTGTCAGGCGCCCCCATGGTGCTCGTCAACGGCCGCCTCTACGCGGGCGCCCTCGACGACCCCGCCGAGTTCGCGCAGTTCGTGCTCACGGTCTCGAGCGAGGCCTACTACTCGACGTCGACGCCGACGCCCGAGGCCACCGAGGCTCCTGCGGAGACCGAGGCCCCTGCGGAGACCGAGGCTCCTGCGGAGACCGAGGCTCCTGCGGAGACCGAGGCTCCTGCGGAGTAGCCGGACGGGCGCACGCCCGACGGTATGCTTTTCACGGCCCTGCGGGGTCACGCCGGCTTAGCTCAGTTGGTAGAGCACCTGTCTTGTAAACAGGGGGTCGTGGGTTCGAGCCCCGCAGCCGGCACAACATAAACACCCCATCAGATGATGAATCTTGCCCGGTGTTCTGTCTCTTCGGAAGGTGGTTGGGGCCCAGAAGGGCTCCAGCGTGGACGCTCTGCCAGGATGTGGCCTGTGAATCTGTGGGACTGGTTGTGGGCGTGGACACGTGATCCGGAGGTCTGGGAGTGGCTCCGGCCGACGGGGGCGGCGCTGCTCGGTGCGCTCGTCGGTGGTCTGTTCACTCTCTGGGGCCAGCGTCAATCGGCGGCGCAGGTCGCCGATCGAGAGACGAAGGCCGCGGATCGCGTCAGGTACGAGACGCTGCGCGATCAATCTCGTGAGGAAGCGCACAAGCTGTTCACCGGCTTCACGGAGCTTCACCGCGACATCCAGGACAGTCCGTGGACGTTCAGTCAGATAGCCAACGGGCGGCATTGGGCGTCTCATTGGCGCGAGATCTGGACGAAGGATCGGAGCCTTGACCTCGATGTCCGTGCACGGCTGCTGACCGATGCTGAAACCCGTCGGCAGGTTCAGAAGCTCGTGTGGTATCTCGACTCGGCCGAGAACAACGCGGATGGGCCGTTTGCGCAGTATGGAGAGTTCCGCTCGCCGCTGGATACGAACTTGCGCTACATGGTCGAGCAGCTCTCAGCGGAGGGGATCGAACTGCTTGGTGCCTATCTGCGGGGCGAACGCTACGAAACCACACGTGAAGTGATGTGGAGGGATCTTGCCGCCGCAGAGACCGCCTACATCGAGTGGGAGGCCGACCACTTTGCGCGGATGGAAGCTCAGGCCGAGGAGCAGGCTGGGGCGATCGCCCGCGCCGAAGAGCTCACCTAGCTCGCGGAACCGATGGCGCGGGCGGGCGCGTGCGGGCTTTGTACGGCGGCGACGTGAGCCGAGAACGCGGCGCGGCGGCGGCAGTAGTCCCGCGGGCGCAGGTGCGCATAGACGCGGTCGGTGCACGCGTAGCTCGCGTGGCCCATCGGCCGGCTCAGTTCGTGCATGTCCAGCGCATCCGACTCGAGCGCAAGCGTGGCGAAGGTGTGCCGTAGCTCATGGAACTTGAGCCCCTTCATCCCGGCGCGCTCAGCCGCCGGTTGAACGTGTATCGGTAGAAGCCCTTCGGGTCGAAGGCACGCTCGTAGCTCGGGACGTTGCGCTCTGGGACCTTTCCCGGCCACATCCCCGCTTCCAGGTCGTCATGGTGCGGGTGCAGCGCAGATGCTCCTTCAGGTCTGCGAGCAGCCCGTCGGACCTCGCCCCGGCGCAGATCGACGTCTCGCACGTGCAACGCGGCCACCTACACCCTGCGCACCGTGCGGTACATGCCGAGCACCGATGTATCCCAGCGCCGGTCGCCGTTGGCCTCATACGCCCGGAACGCCAGGCCGTCATGGTCGACTTGCTCCGCGCGAAACGATCGTTTCCGGCGGCTTCGCGGGGCGTGTCGCCGACCCGGCGACACGCCATGAATCATCCCCCGGAACCCGAGCCGCCGAAACCCGTTGTCAACCCGTTCTCGATAGACTGGGAGATCTCGCGAGGGGAGCCAGGATGGCCAGCGACAAGGATTTCAGCCCGATGCTCTACGACGTGATGCGTGAGCTGGCGACACAGCTCGGCGGCCGGTACGTCGAGTGGATGCGGGAAGCGGCCGACGTCGGGGCGCGGGAGCACTGGCGCTCCGAGCAGTTCCGGGTGATGCGTGAGGTCCGGGCGGTGGATCCGGATAGCCGGCAGGCGATCGAGGAGCACACGGCGAAGCTGCGCGCGGAGCTGGAGGCGATGCCGCGGCACGCGCCGGTTCTCGCGTGAGGGGGGAGCTGAGCGCGGAGCAGCTGCGTTCCCTCTTTGCGCAGGACGTGCGGCCGTTTCTCGAGGAGCAGTGTTCGCAGGCAGGGCACGGCCGTTCTTGGCCGCCCGCTCTTGTGTACACCGGCGGGCAGCCCGGGGCGGGGAAGAGCCGTGCGAACGAGCGTGCCGCGCAGGCGCGGCCGTCGCTCGTGCCGGTCATCGGTGATGACCTCCGGCAGTTCCATCCGGACTACGCGCGGTTGATGCGTGAGAATCCGCTGGCGATGCCGGATGTGACGGCGCAGGCGTCGGGGCGGTGGATCGGCATGTCCGCGGAGTATCTGCGCGAGCGGCGCGCCGACGTGCTGATCGAGACGACGTTGAGATCGCCGGAGGCGATGGCGTCGACGATCGCGAGTTTCCGGGAGGCCGGGTACGTCGTCGAGCTCCGCGTGGTCGCGGTGCCTCACGAGGTGTCGCGGCTGTCGATCGTCGAGCGGTACACGGGGCAGGTCGAGGCGACGGGCGCTGGCCGGTGGACGCCGGCGGCCGCGCATGACGAGGCGTACGCGCGCGCCGTGGCCACGGCCGAGAGGCTGGTGGCTGCGGGCGCTGTCGACCGGTTCGTGATCGAGGACCGCTCGGGCGTCGTGGAGTTCGATCGGAGCTACTTCGGCATCCGCGACGACGGGTTGCAGCGGGCCGGCAGGGAAGCCGGCGCCGCGTTCGAGCAGGCGCGGGGCGTGGATCAGCTGACGCCGGAGACGGCGCGATCGTGGGTTGAGCTCGCGCGGTTGCAGATCGAGCGTGTGCGGGAGCGGGGGCAGCGGGACCCCGACTTGCTGGCGACTGTCGAGCGCATCGGCACCGTCGACGCGGTCGTGGTCGCGTCGCGTGCGTATCCGGACGAGCCGGAGTGCGCCCGCGCGGTGAGCGAGTTAGGCGCAAGCGCTCGTGAGGCGGTCGCGGCGCTGCGGCGCGGGTGACGGCATCGCCTCAGACGTACACGGAGGGGACATTCGATGAGAGATGTCCGCTCTCCGCGTCGGATGTCCGCCCCCGACCATCAGCACATCCGCTCGCCCGTGTCAACGGATGGCGCAGCCCGCCTCGGCCGCGTGGGATGGGACCTCCCCGATCTGAGGAGGACCATGTCCGCGAACCCGTCCGAGCTCGACAAGCTCAACGAGCTCCTGAAGCGCTTCCGCTTCGCCATGATCACGACGAGGAACGATGTCGGCTCCCTCGTCGCCCATCCGCTCACCGTGCAGGAGCACGAATCGGACGGCGACCTGTGGTTCATCGTCGGCGCGCACGCATCGGTCGTGGATCACGTCCGCCACGACCCCACGGTGGGGGTGTCGTTCAGCTCCGACGACGCCTGGCTGTCGCTGTCGGGTGAGGCCGAGGTCGTCGACGACGTCGATCGGCTCCGAGAGCTGTGGTCGCCCTCCGTCGACGCCTGGTTCCCCGACGGGCCGGAGGCGTCGGACGCGACGATCATCCGCGTGACCGCGTTCAGCGGCGAGTACTGGGACAGCCCGGGAGGCCGCATCGCCACCGCCATCGCGTTCCTCACCGCGAAGGTCACGGGCGAGCGCCCGGGCGGCGGCAGCGAGAACGAGAAGTTCGACCTGTGAGGCCGCGCCGCGGCGGCGCCTACGCCGCCGCGGCGACCGCCTCCGCGCATGCGCCCCACACGACGTAGACGCCGAGCGCGACGAACACGGCCTGCTCGCGCCACGATCCGGTGTCGCCGACGAGAGGCACCGCGACGGCGCCGGAGCGCAGCCAGATGCGACGGAGGACCGGTGCCCGTCGCGCCCACCGGGGAGCCCGCACGCGGATGGGCCAGAGGAGCGGCACGCCGCCCGTCGTGAGGAGATCGCCGACGAGGTGTGCGAGGTAGCCGGCGCCGACGCACCACGGCAGCCAGGCCATCCGCTCGGGGGCGAGCACGCCGAGGACGATCCCGAAGGCCGCACCCGACGCCCACGCGACGGGCCAGCGGCGCGCGATGCGCAGCACCTTGAGGCCGTACGCCGTGCACGCCGTCACGACGAGGGCGACGCCGAGGTGGAAGGAACCGGCGTCGACCTGAGCGAGGGCGCGCGTCCCCAGCAGCACCGCGACGACCGCGAGGAGCGAGTGCATCCCCTTCCGGTGCCCACCCGACACGGCGCCGAGCACGCCCGTCGCGATGCGCCCGGCGACGGGCACGGAGTGGGCGATCGTGGCGCTCGGATGGTCGGCGTCGGGGAGGAGCGCGGCTCCCGCGGCGACGGGGAGCCCGAGGAGGACGGCCTCGGGCGGAAGCGGATGGACGCCGAACGACGGCAGGGCCGTCGCCGTGAGCGCCAGCCAGGCGGCGGCGCCGCCGGCGGCATGGGAGGTTCCCATCATGGTGCGGTGGTCCTCGGGTGGTGCGGATGGTCGTCGCGGCGTCGGGACGGGGGACCTCCACCGTACGGCCGCCCTCCGACAGCGCCCCGCCCGTTCGGAGCGGGTAGGCTGAGATGAGCACTCGCGACGCGCGCCCCTCACGGCGCCGCCGAGAGCACCGCTCGGGGCCCGTTGCCGGCCCGGTCGCACAGACGCGTCCGGATGCCGCCCCGAGCGCCGATCGCGGCTGATCCGCCGCTTCCTGAGACGAGAAGAGACACCCGTGCACACCGCACCCCTGGAAGACCATCACCATACCGGCGAGCCGCTCGCGTGGAAGCAGGCGGCAGACGACGTCTTCGTCGCGACGCACGGCGGCGAGTACGCGGGATTCGTCGAGGTCGACGGCCGCAGTCACATCGCCCACGACCGCAGAGGGCGCCGCGTCGGCGATTTCGCGTCGCTCGCCTCGGCGCTCGCCGCGCTCGAGTCCCCCGGCTCGCGCCGCCCTGCCCGCCGCGCGCGCCGCCGCACCCGCGCCTGACGGCGTCGCGACGTCCCGACTGACCGCGCCGTGTCGCACAGCCCGCTCCCGCATAGGATGGCGGAGGGTGAGCGGAGGGGGCGCATGGTGGGGTCCTCGGCACGCACGGCATGGGGAGCCGCGGGTGCCGTCGCCGGCGCCGTCGCGGTCGGCGCGCTCACGGCGATCCAGGCGCGTGTCAACGGCCAGCTCGGCGCCGCCCTCGACGCGGGCCTCGTCGCGGCGTTCGTGTCGTTCGGCTCGGGATTCGCGATCCTCCTCGTCCTCTCGCTCGCGCTGCCCGCCGGCCGGGTGGGGCTCCGTGCGCTGCGCGCCGCGCTCTCCGAGGGGAGGCTGCCGTGGTGGCTGCTCGCGGGCGGCGCTGCCGGCGCGTTCAGCGTCGCGACGCAGAGCCTCACGGTCGCCGTCATCGGCGTCGCGATGTTCTCGGTGGGGATGATCGCCGGCCAGACGGTGCACGGGCTCGTCCTCGACCGGATCGGCTACAGCCCCGCGGGCGCCGCACCCGTCACTCTGCCGCGCGTGGGCGGAGCCGTGCTCGTGCTCGCGGCCGTCGCCGTGTCGCTCACGGGAGACGCGGTCGGGCGTACGCCGCTGTGGATGCTCGTCCTGCCGCTCCTCGTCGGCGCGGGGGTCGCGTGGCAGACCGCGACGAACGGGCGCCTGCGGCAGCGGATCGGCTCGGCGCTCACGGCGACGCTCGTCAACTTCGCGGGCGGCACCCTCCTGCTGGGCATCGCCGCACTGGGCCACGTCATCCTCGTCGGGCCGCCCGCTCCGGCGCCCGCCGAGCCGTGGGTCTACCTGGGCGGGGCGCTGGGCGTGTCGTACATCTTCATCTCGGCGGCGCTCACGCCGCGCACGGGCGTCCTGCTGATGACCCTGGGGTCGGTGTTCGGCCTGCTCTCGGCGTCCGTGGTCCTCGACCTCGTGTGGCCGCCCGCAGCGCCGCCCGCCCTGTGGCAGCGCGGTCTGACCGTGCTGCTCGCGGCCGCGGGCGTGGTGGTCGCGGCGCTGACCGTCCGTCGGCGCTAGCCCGCGGCGGGCATCTGCCCGAGCATGCGCTCGGGATCCACGCCGGCCCGGAATCCGTCGCGGTCGCGCGGAGGGCGCCCGCCCACGTACAGCCAGCCGAGGAGCTTCTCCCGCCGCGTGAGCCCGTGCACCCGCGCGACCTCGGGCGCGCGCACGAATGCGCCCGTGCGCCACATCACGCCCCAGCCCGCCTCGTCGAGGAGGAGGCTCAGGACGTGGGCCACGCCGGAGGCGACGGCCTCCTGCTCCCACTCGGGCACCTTGTCGGATGGCCGGGGGCTCGACACGACGGCGATGAGCAGCGGCGCGCGCAGCGGCTTCGCGGAGGGGCCATCGCCCGTCGCAGCGCCGATCGCGGCGCCGAGGGCCATCCGGTCGTCCCCGCGCAGCTCGATGAGGCGCCACGGCGTGAGGTTCGAATGGTCGGCGACGCGCCCCGCAGCGGCGACGAGAGGGAGCAGCTGCTCGCGCGTGGGGGCTGCGTCCGTCACCTTCGACCAGGAGCGCCGCGCCCGAGCGGCCTCGAGAGCGGAGCCCACGGGATCAGGCCTCGGGGGTGAAGTCCAGCGAGAGCGAGTTCATGCAGTAGCGGTCGCCCGTGGGGGTGCCGAAGCCGTCGGGGAAGACGTGGCCCAGGTGCGAGCCGCAGTTGGCGCAGCGCACCTCCGTGCGCACCATGCCGTGGCTCGTGTCGTCGAGCAGCTGCACGGCCTCGGGCCGGATCGACTCGTAGAAGCTCGGCCAGCCGCAGTGCGAGTCGAACTTGGTGCCGCTCCGGAAGAGCTCCGATCCGCACGCGGCGCACGTGTAGAGGCCCGCGCGCTCCTCGTCGAGCAGCTCGCCCGTCCACGGCCGCTCCGTGCCGGCCTCGCGCAGCACCGCGTACTGCTCCGGCGACAGCTGCTCACGCCATTCGGCCTCGGACTTCTCCACCTCGTACGACATGCCTCCAGGATAGTGCCGTGCGCGCACGCCGGCTCCGCCCCGACCGCGCTGCGCGGGGAGAAGATGCGCAGGAGACAATGGGCGGATGGACGATGTCGCGCAGGTGATCGAGCGGTACGCCCGATTCGCCGCTGACGAGGCGCCTGGCCGATCCGACGTGTACGGCGCGTGGGCTCGGGCGGTCGCCGCCGATCGGGAGCTCGCCGCCGTCGTCGCGCGCATCCCCGCACCGCATCGGCAGCCTCCGCTCGTCTTCGCCGTGACGCGTCTGCTGGGCGCGCGTCCCGGTCCCGCCGCGGACTGGGCGGCGTTCGTGCGCACGCGCGCCGACGAGGTGGTGGCCGAGTGCACCCTGCGCAGCCTGCAGACCAACGAGCCGCTGCGATGTGCGGCGCTGCTGCCCGCTCTCTCGCGCATCGAGGGGCCGATCGCCCTCCTCGAGCTGGGGGCGTCGGCCGGCCTGTGCCTGTATCCCGACCGCTACGCGTACCGGTACGAGACGGCGGACGGCCCGATCGAGTGCGGTGACGGCCCGGTCGTGCTCGAGGCGCGCCTCGACGGCGCCCCCGCGCTGCGGCTCCCCGACGTCGTCTGGCGCGCGGGGATCGACCTGGCCCCCCGCGATGCCCGCGACGCGTCGGACAGGGCCTGGCTGACGGGTCTCGTCTGGCCGGGCGAGCAGGGGAGGGAGGCGCGCATCGCGGCGGCCCTCGACATCGTGGCCGACGATCCGCCGCTTCTCATCGCGGGCGACGCGGGCGACGCCGATCTCCTGGCCGAGGTCGCGGGCGCCGCCCCGCGCGACGCGACGCTCGTCGTGTCGACGCCCGGCGTCCTGCCGTATCTCCCGCGTGCGCGCCGCTCCGCCCTCATCGCCGCCATCCGCTCGCTCGACGCCCGGTGGCTCACGATGGACCAGCCCGGGCTCCACGACGGATGGGCTCGCCCGATCGACGAGGACGCGTGGCCCGGGGGCTTCGCGGTCGCGCTCGACGGCGAGGTGCTCGCCGCGGCGGATCCGCTCGGGGCGTGGGTGCGCTGGCGCGCCTGAGCGGCGCGACCGCGCACGCGACGTACGCTCGACCCATGCCCGTCCCGGTCCTCACCGCCCGCGAGAGCGCGATCCTCGCGTTCGAGGCCGAGTGGCCCCGGCACGGCGGCGCCAAGGAGGAGGCCATCCGGTCGCGGCTCGGCCTCAGCCCTGCGCGCTACTACCAGCTGCTCGGCCGGATCATCGACACGGAGGCGGCGCTCGCCGCCGACCCGCTCCTCGTCCGGCGTCTCCGGCGCCTGCGCGACGAGCGGGCGGCACGGCGCCTGGGCGCCACCAGCTGATCCCGAAGTCGGCCGGATAGCATCGGGGGATGCCCACGACCCACCCTCGCGACCGCTTCGACGAGATCGCGCACGAGAGCGGCCGCGTCGGCGCGCACCGGGCCGAGCACCCCGGCATGCGGGCGGGAGTGGTCGTCGGATGGGCGGCCGTCGCGACGGCGGTGCTCGTCATCGCCGGCATCCTCGGGTTCCTCGTGCTCTCGCAGCAGGGCGCGATCACCGTGCCCGAGAACACGGCGGCCGAGCCCGCGCCGACGGCCGATGCCGCGCTCGACACCTCGTACAGCGTGCTCGTCCTGAACGGGACGGCGACCGAGGGGCTGGAGGACGAGGTGGCGCAGCAGATCATCGACGCCGGCTTCGCCGAGGGCTCCGTGTCGGCATCGGCGTCGTCGGCCACCGACTTCGAGACGACGACCGTCTACTACGCCTCCGACGACGACGAGGCGGCTGCGCGCGGCCTCGCCGACGCGATCGGCCAGGCCGAGGTCGTGCAGAGCACCGAGTACCAGGCCGAAGGCTCCAAAGAGCTCACCGTGGTCATCGGCCTCGACCGTGTTACCGCCGGGTAAACGTCCCGCGTCGCGCGTGTCAAAGGTGCCGGGATCCGCATCCTGACGCGGAATCGCGCGGATACGATCGCTCCAGTTCCATCCCCGCTACAGGAGTGATCGCCATGACCCAGGGCACCGTCAAGTGGTTCAACGCCGAGAAGGGCTACGGCTTCATCACCGTCGCCGACGGCAGCCAGGACGTGTTCGTGCACTACTCGAACATCGAGATGAGCGGCTTCCGTGTGCTCGAGGAGGGGCAGGCCGTCGAGTTCACCGTCGGCGCCGGGCAGAAGGGCCCCCAGGCCGAGACCGTGCGCCCCGTCTGAGCCGCGCGCACCCGTCGTCCCGAAGCGCCCCGCGACCCGATCGCGGGGCGCTTCGGCGTGTGTCGGCCGGTGACGCCGACCGGCTTGCACTCGATGGGGTCGAGTGCCAAAATGCTTGTTAGCACTCCCGTATGGCGAGTGCTAACCCCATACGCCTACGCCCGGGAGGGACGAGAAACCCATGGCAAAGATCATCGCTTTCGACGAGGAGGCCCGCCGCGGCCTCGAGCGCGGCCTCAACACGCTGGCCGACGCCGTCAAGGTGACGCTCGGCCCGCGCGGTCGCAACGTCGTGCTCGAGAAGAAGTGGGGCGCTCCCACGATCACGAACGACGGCGTCTCGATCGCGAAGGAGATCGAGCTCGACGACCCGTTCGAGAAGATCGGCGCGGAGCTCGTCAAGGAGGTCGCGAAGAAGACCGACGACGTCGCCGGCGACGGCACGACGACGGCCACCGTGCTCGCGCAGGCCCTGGTCCGCGAGGGCCTCCGCAACGTCGCAGCCGGTGCCGACCCGATCAGCCTCAAGCGCGGCATCGAGAAGGCCGTCAAGGCCGTCACCGACCAGCTGCTCGCCTCGGCGAAGGAGATCGAGTCGAAGGAGCAGATCGCCGCGACGGCATCGATCTCCGCTGCCGACACGTCGATCGGCGAGCTCATCGCCGAGGCCATCGACAAGGTCGGCAAGGAGGGCGTCGTCACGGTCGAGGAGGCCCAGGCCTTCGGCACCGAGCTCGAGCTCACGGAGGGCATGCGCTTCGACAAGGGCTACCTCAACCCCTACTTCGTCACGGACCCGGAGCGCCAGGAGGCGGTCTTCGAGGACCCGTACATCCTCATCGCGAACCAGAAGATCTCCAACATCAAGGACCTTCTGCCCATCGTCGACAAGGTGATCCAGTCGGGCAAGGAGCTCGTCATCATCGCCGAGGACGTCGAGGGCGAGGCGCTCGCGACGCTCGTGCTCAACAAGATCCGCGGCATCTTCAAGTCGGTCGCCGTCAAGGCCCCCGGCTTCGGCGACCGCCGCAAGGCGCAGCTCCAGGACATCGCCATCCTCACGGGCGGCCAGGTCATCACGGAGGAGGTCGGCCTCAAGCTCGAGAACACCGACCTCGACCTGCTCGGCCGTGCGCGCAAGGTCATCATCACCAAGGACGAGACCACCATCGTCGAGGGTGCGGGCGACGCCGCGCAGATCGAGGGTCGCGTCACGCAGATCCGTCGCGAGATCGAGAACACCGACAGCGACTACGACCGCGAGAAGCTCCAGGAGCGCCTTGCCAAGCTCGCCGGCGGCGTCGCCGTCATCAAGGCGGGCGCGGCCACCGAGGTCGAGCTGAAGGAGCGCAAGCACCGCATCGAGGACGCCGTCCGCAACGCGAAGGCGGCCGTCGAGGAGGGCGTCGTCCCCGGTGGCGGCGTCGCGCTCATCCAGGCCGGCAAGGTCGCGTTCGAGACCCTCGAGGTCTCGGGCGACGAGGCCACCGGTGCGAACATCGTCAAGGTCGCGATCGAGGCTCCGCTGAAGCAGATCGCCCTCAACGCCGGTCTCGAGCCGGGCGTCGTGGCGAACAAGGTCGCCGAGCTCCCCGTGGGCGAGGGCCTGAACGCCGCCACGGGCGAGTACGTCGACCTGTTCGCCGCGGGCATCATCGACCCGGCGAAGGTCACGCGCTCCGCGCTGCAGAACGCCGCGTCGATCGCCGGCCTCTTCCTCACGACCGAGGCCGTCGTCGCCGACAAGCCGGAGAAGGCCGCAGCCGCTCCCGCCGACCCGTCGGGCGGCATGGACTTCTGATCCGCTGCGGCTCGACGCGACGAAGGCGCGTCGAGCCGTGACGGACCCGGGTCGGGCGAGCGACGCGAGCCGAGACCCGACGTCCCCACACGAAGGGCCCCTCCTCGGAGGGGCCCTTCGCCGTCCCCGTCAGCGGAACATCCCGACCGAGACCTGCTCGGCTTCGGCGTACTGGCCGCCCGCCAGAGCGAGAGCCTGGCCGATCGAGGCGAGGGCGTCGTGCATGTTCTGCTGTGCGGCGCGCCACTGCAGCAGCACGGACTGGAAGCCGGCGGACGCCGACCCCTGCCATACCGCCTCCAGCTGGGCGAGCTGTCCCGACATCGCATCGGTGTCGGACTGGATGCGGGCGCGCGTGCTGTCGATGTTCGCGGCCTGCGTCATGAGGGCGTCGGAGTCGACGACGTAAGCGGGCATGGGGGCTCCTTTCGCGGGGCGCCGGACGGCGCGCTCCCCACGCTAGGAACCTGACCGGGCGGCGCCTCAGGCGTCCACAGCCGGATCGTCGGACGCGCCGGGCGCCGTGCCCTGTGCACGGCCCGCCGGGTGCACGGGATACGCGTCGGCCAACGGCAGGCAGACGCGGAACGTCGCGCCGCCCCCCGGTGTGTCGGTGACGTCGACGGAACCGCGCAGCGACTCGACGATCGACGCGACGATCGCGAGGCCGAGCCCGCTGCCCCCGGTCTCCCGCGCGCGCGACGTGTCGGCGCGCCAGAAGCGCTGGAACACCTTGTCGCGGATGGACTCGGGGACGCCCTCGCCGTGGTCGACGATCGCGATCCATCCGCGCCGCCGCTCGGAGTCGACTCCGACCTCGATGCGGATGGGGGCGTCGTGGGCGCTGTACCGCCGCGCGTTGCCGAGGAGGTTCGCCACCACCTGGCGGATCTTGTCCTCTTCGCCGAGCACGACGGGAGGGAGGGCGACCGGCTTCGACGGCGCGAGGACGGGGATGTCCAGCTGCTCGACCTCGTCCGCGTCGCCCGGCTGCTCCGGCCGGCGTCGCCGCAGCACGGACCGCGTCGCCGCCGACGCCCGTGCGATCGCGGAGCCGCTGGGCGCGCGACGCCGCCGCTGCGCGGCGGGCGGGGGCTCCTCCGCCGACGGGGACGGCGTCGGATCGGCATCGAGAGGCAGCTCGATGGGGGCCGTGAGCGCCTCGTACGTGTGGTCGAGGACGGCCACCTCGCGTCCGGGCTCCGCGGCGCGCACGTCGAGCGCGGCGTCGTGCGCGATCGGCCGCAGGTCCACAGGGCGGATGTGCAGGGCCTCGCGGCGATCGTCGAGGCGCGTGAGGGCGAGGAGATCCTCGACGAGGACGCCCATGCGCTTCGCCTCCGCCTCGATCCGCTCCATCGCCTTCGCCGTCGCCTCGTCGTCCTGGAGCGCGCCCATCCGGTAGAGCTCGGCATAGCCCCGCACGCTCACGAGCGGTGTGCGCAGCTCGTGGCTGGCGTCGCCGACGAACCGCCGCATCTGCTGCACGGTGGCGTCGCGTTCGTCGATGGCGCCGTCGATGCGGTCGAGCATCGTGTTGATCGCGATCTTGAGACGGCCGATCTCGGTGCGCGGCTCGATGTCGGTCATGCGCTGGCTGAAGTCGCCTGCCGCGATCTCCATCGCGGTCGCCTCGACCTGGCCGAACCTCCGGAACGTCAGGGTGACGAGCCCGCGCGTGAGGAACGCCGCGATGAGCACCGTCGCGATCGACGTGATGGTGAAGACGGCGATGTACGTGCGGAGGAAGCCGTCGACCGTCGACAGGGGGAGGGCCACGACCTGCGAGTAGGGGATCTCGCCGCGGTCGGTCGTCACGCTCTCCACCGACACCGCGCCGCGGAAGCCGTGCCCGTCGGCGCTCTCCAGCACCTGGGCGTGGTTCGTCGCCGTGAACGCCTTGTCGAGCGGCAGCTCCTCGGGGAAGACGGGCGGCTCCTCGTCTCCGTCGCCCCCCGCGACAGCCAGCAGCTGGCCGTCGCGGTCGTAGATCGCGACGAAGAACTCCGTGACGACCGCCGGCTCCACGGCCCGCACCATCAGCTCGCCGTCGGCGGCACGCCAGATCGGCTCGAACAGCCGGTCGGTCACGCTCGACCCGCTCTCCGCGTACTGCAGCACGGTCGTCTCGACGTTCTGCACGAGGTTCGAATGCAGGATGGGCACCGTGACGATGCCGGTCGTGAGCAGACCCGAGGCGAGCACGAACACGGTGACCCCCGTCACCTTCGCGCGGAGGCTGACGCGCCGCCACCAGCGGGTGAGCGCATCCGGCCGGCGTGCCACCGTCACCGCCCTTCCCGCGCCGCGCCGGCGCGTCCGCGGGTCAGGAGACCTTGTCGACCTTCAGCATGTACCCGAAACCGCGCTTCGTCTGGATCAGCGACTCCGAGGCGTGCGGGTCGATCTTGCGGCGCAGGTAGGAGATGTAGCTCTCCACGATCCCCGCGTCGCCGTTGAAGTCGTACTCCCATACGTGATCGAGGATCTGCGCCTTCGACAGGACGCGGTTCGGATTGAGCATGAGGTAGCGGAGGAGCTTGAACTCCGTGGGGCTGAGGTCGATCTGCTCGTCGCCCACGTAGACGTCGTGCGTGTCCTGGTCCATCGTCAGCTCGCCGGCGCGGATGACGGACTCCTCCTCGTCGTTCTGCATCGTGCGGCGCAGCACCGCCTGGATGCGCGCGACGATCTCGTCGAGGCTGAACGGCTTCGTGACGTAGTCGTCGCCGCCGACGTTGAGGCCCTTGATCTTGTCCTCGGTCTCGTCCTTCGCCGTGAGGAAGATGATGGGCGCGGTGTACCCCGCGTCGCGCAGCCGCTTCGTGACGCTGAAGCCGTTCATGTCGGGGAGCATCACGTCGAGCACGATGAGGTCGGGTTCCTCCTCGAGCACGGCCGAGATGGTCTGAGCTCCGTTGGCGACGGTCCGGACCTGGAATCCGGCGAATCGCAGGCTCTGCGAGAGCAGGTCGCGGATGTTCGGCTCGTCGTCGACGACCAGGATGCGCGGTGCGGTCATGACCCCATTATGTCTGCGCGGGGTATGCGCCGGCTGGAAATACGCGCGCGGCCCCGTGATTTCGCTCGCGGCGGACTCCGGAGCGGATGCGCCGGGCCCTCTCAGGAGGAGGCGGGCCGCTCTCGTCGGCGCAGGACGACGGCCGCGAGGACGCCCCCGATCGCGCCGAAGAGGTGCGCCTGCCACGACACGCCGTCGCGCAGCGGGAGCACGCCGGTCAACACCGAGCCGCCGTACACCGCGACGACGAGGATCGCGACGATCGCGTAGGCGAAGCGGTGCGCCATCCGCGCCGTCGTGAAGACGCGCGCGACGATGTAGCCGACGTAGCCGAACACGAGGCCGGAGGCGCCGACCGTCACCGTGCCCGGAGCGTTGACCGCCCAGGTCCCGGCGCCCGCGACGAGAGCGACGACGGCCGTGACCGTCCAGAAGCGGGCGGCGCCCTCGACGGCGACGAGCCATCCCAGGATGAGGAAGGGCGCGCTGTTCGCGAGCAGGTGCGGCCATCCGCTGTGGAGGAGAGGGCCGGCGACGACGCCGACGAGCCCTGCGGCATCCCACGATCGGAGCCCGAAGACCGCGAACGAACCGGGGAGCACATCATCCGCGATGCGGATCAGCCACATCGCCGCGAGCAGGGCGAGCGGCGAGGCGAATCGGACGAGGCGAGACGGCGCCGCGCGCTCGGAAGAGGTGCTCATGCGGGGCGGTCAGTCCGCCCGCGAGGCGCGGCCCCTCCGGATGAAGCTCATGATGAGCAGCGCGAGGAGGAGCGCGAAGGCGATGATCGGACCGATCATCTGCACGACGAAGACGATCGGCCAGGCCCCCGTGCTGAAGTCGTCCACTCCCGACGACGTGCCGATGATGACGGCGAGGAAGCAGCCGATCGACAGGACCACGATCCCCAGCGACATGAACGCGAGGACGCGGTCGATGCGGCGGACGGCTGGCTGGTCGCGGGGCGGAGTGCTCATCCCGACCAGGATAGTGCCCCCGGCCGCGCGGTACGCTGGGACGGAGGGATCGGACGATCCCTCTCTCTACGTTTCGAGCGGTCTCAGCGAGGTTCACGATGCCCACCGGCAAGGTCAGGTTCTACGACGAGGACAAGGGATTTGGCTTCATCACCCCCGACGAGGCGGGCGAGGACGTGTTCCTCCACGCGAGCGCCGTCCCCGCCGGCGCGGTCGTGAAGGCGGGATCGCGGCTCGAATACGGCATCGCGGACGGGCGCAAGGGCCCGCAGGCGCTCTCCGTGCGCGTGCTCGAGACGCCGCCGAGCCTCGTCAAGGCCTCGCGTCGCAAGGCAGACGACATGGCCGTGCTCGTCGAGGATCTCGTGAAGCTCCTCGACGGCATCGGAGGGGACCTCCGTCGTGGACGCTACCCCTCGTCGTCGCACGGGCGGAAGATCGCGGCCGTGCTCCGCAAGGTCGCGGACGAGCTCGATGACTGAGCCGGCCGACCCGGGCGACGTCGCGATCACTCCCGACGCGCGGCTGCTCGCGGCCCACGGCCTGGCGCTGGCGGCGCTCGCCGAGGTGACGCCCGCCGACACGGTGGGCCCCGCCGCGGGGTACGCCGTGGAGCCCGACGGCGTCGTGTCGCTGCGCTTCGAGAACCGGCTCGCGGGCTATCCCGGCTGGTACTGGACGGTGTCCCTCGCCGTCGTCGAGGGATCCGACCCCACCGTGCTCGAGGTGGAGCTGCTTCCGGGCGAGGCCGCCCTCCTCGCTCCCGAGTGGGTGCCCTGGTCGGTGCGTCTCGAGGAGTACAAGGCCGCGCAGGCGGCGGCCCTGCCGGACGACGACGACGACGAGGACGAGGACGAGTCCGAGGACGACCTCGCCGACGAGTCCTATGGGGACGACGACGAGGACGACGAGAGCGACGACGACCTCTCCGGGCAGGCATCGCGTCCCCTCCACGCCGGCGACGTCGACGGCGTCGACATCGACGAGCTCGACGCCGACGAGCGCGACGACGAGGAGCGCGACGACGAGGAGTGATCCCGTGTCCTGCGAACGCAGAGAGCCCCGGCCGTCGGCCGGGGCTC
>NZ_JBSHGQ010000059.1:0-18210 GCF_053617895.1 Microbacterium sp. NPDC055683
GTCCACGGGTGATCCCGTGGCCCGCCCGCGTCGTCTCCGGCGGCCGACGGCCGGGCATATCCTGGGGCGATGAACTCCCTCCGTCCCCTCGGCCAGTCCGCCAAGCTCCAGAACGTTCTCTACGAGATCCGCGGGGCGGCACTGGCGGAGGCGACGCGCCTGGAGGCGGACGGCCACTCGATCCTCAAGCTCAACACCGGCAATCCCGCGATCTTCGGGTTCGAGGCCCCGTACCAGATCGTGCGCGACATGATCGAAGCGGTGCCGTACGCCCACGGCTACAGCGACAGCCGCGGCATCCTGCCCGCGCGACGCGCCATCGTCAGCCGCTATGAGGAGACGCCGGGATTCCCGCACGTCGACCCCGACGACGTCTACCTCGGCAACGGGGTGTCCGAGCTCATCACGATGACGATGCAGGCGCTCCTCGACGAGGGCGACGAGGTGCTCATCCCCGCGCCCGACTACCCGCTGTGGACGGCGATGACGAGCCTGTCCGGCGGCACGCCCGTGCACTACCTGTGCGACGAGGAGAACGGCTGGCAGCCCGACCTCGAGGACATCCGCTCGAAGATCACGCCGCGCACCAAGGCGATCGTCATCATCAACCCCAACAACCCGACGGGCGCCGTCTACAGCCGGGAGCTGCTCGAGGGGCTCACGCAGATCGCGCGCGAGCACTCGCTGCTGGTCCTGTCCGACGAGATCTACGACCGCATCCTCTTCGACGACGCCGTGCACATCCCCACGGCCACCGTCGCCCCCGACCTCCTCGTGCTCACGTTCAACGGCCTCTCGAAGACCTACCGCGTCGCGGGGTACCGGTCCGGGTGGATGGTCATCACGGGCCCCAAGAAGCATGCCAAGGGGTTCCTCGAGGGAATCCAGCTCCTCGCCTCGACGCGCCTGTGCGCCAATGTCCCCGCGCAGCATGCCGTGCTCGCCGCCCTGACCGGCGTGCAGTCGATCGACGCGCTCATCGCCCCCACGGGGCGCCTGCACGAGCAGCGCGACGTCGCGTGGCAGAAGCTCGAGGCCATCCCCGGCGTCTCGTGCGTGCAGCCCAAGGGCGCCCTCTATGCGTTCCCGCGCCTCGACCCCGAGGTGCACGAGATCCGCGACGACAAGCAGCTCATCTACGACCTGCTCGTCTCCGAGCACATCCTGCTCGTGGAGGGCACCGGCTTCAACTGGCCCACACCCGACCACCTGCGAGTCGTGACGCTGCCGGAGGCGCGCGTGCTCAGCGAGGCGATCGAACGGCTCGGCAACTTCCTCGCGTCGTACCGGCAGGCCTGATCACAGGATCCGGATGTCGGTGGCGCGCCATCGCCCGTCGAGCCCCTCGAGCCGCAGGGCGATGGCGCGCGTGCGATCGGGCATCGCGACCACAACGACGCTCTCCACGACGCCGTCTGCCGGTTCCATGGACCGCATCGTCCGCACCGCGAAGACCGGCCGGTGGGAGGGGATACGCCGTGCGCTGCGCGCCCGTCGCGACAGGTTCGCCCGGGCGACGAGGGCGAGATAGGCCTCCTCCGAGAGCCACCGCGCGAGCTGATCGGGGTCACGGGCCCCCGACAGCACCTCGAGCACGCCGCGGGTGAGCGCCTCCACGAGTGGATCCGGATCGGGGAGATCCGAGCGCGCCGTGCGCTGCGGCGCGAACAGATCGTCGACGTCGACGGCGCGCGCCGGACGCCGGCGGTGCGGTGCTTCGGCGGCATGCGGGGACATGGGGACGCCTTTCGTGAGATCGCGGGGGAGAAAGTGGGGCGAGTGAACCAGCCGCCGTCGCCGAGTCGGAACACCGCATAGAAGCCTGTGGAGAGGCCTCCTCGGGCAGTCGCCGTTTCGCCTACGCTCACGCAGATGCGCTGGGAACGATTCTTCGAGGACCTGGAAGACCAGCTCGCTGCGGAGTGGGAGGCCGAGCGGGCGGCCCTCGACTCCGAGGCGGAGCGGGTGCGCGTCGCGCGCCTCGAGTTGCGATCGCGGCTCGTCGCGCTCGCCGCCGCCCCCGCACAGGCGGTCTCCCTCGAGGTGTCGGACGGGTCGGCGATCGACGCCACGATCGACGCCGTCGGCGCCGACTGGATGGCCGTGCGCACGCGCGCGACGGGCCGCGAGGCTGCGGGGGCGATCGTCGTCCTCCCCTTGCGGGCGCTGCGATCCCTCGGCGCCGCGCACGGCGAGGTGCTGCGCAGCGCCCGGCCGACGCCGCATGAGGGACGCCTCGCACAGCGGGTCACGTTCGGCTTCGCCCTGCGCGATCTCGCACGCCGTCGCGTTCCCGTGGTCGTCGGCATCGTATCGGGGCGCTCCCTCACCGGGACGCTCGACAGGGTCGGCGCCGACCACCTCGATCTCGCGGTGCACGACGCCGGCTCGCCGCGCCGCGCGTCGGAGGTCACGGGCTACCGCGTGATCTCCTTCGAGGCGGTGTCGTGGGTGCGGGTCGATGCGAGCTCCGGGGTCGTGGAACCCTGAGCAATGCAGGTCGTGCCCGGTGCGGTCCAGGTCGTGCCCGGGTCGTCACTGCTCGCGACGGGGCGCCCAGAGCTCGGGGAAGCTGGCGGCGTTCGACTCGCGCCACAGCGCACGGCGCCGACTGTCCTCGTGCTGCTCGACGAGGTACTCCTCGACGCTCGCGCGCTCGACGCGCCAGCGCGCGGGCGCGCCGAGGCGGGCGCCCCGCAGGCGTCCGGCGGCGATGAGATCGACGACCTCGTCGGGCTCGAGGTCGAGCAGCTCGGCCACCTGCGCGGGGGAGAGGTAGCGCACGGCGGAGGCTTCGGGCATGACACGATTATGGGCCGCTGCGGCCCTGGCCTCCAGGGGCGCGGCGCGTTGTGGATAACTTTCACGGGCTGACGGCGGATCCGCCACCATGGCGGTCATGATCTCCCCGTCTCCGCGCCGCGCACCCGGTGATCCGGCGCCCCGTGCACCGCGGATGTTCTGGACCGATGCGCGGTTCTTCGTCGGCCTCGCTCTCATCGCCGTGTCCGTCGCGGGGGTGTGGTGGGTGGTCGCCGCTGCGCGCCAGACGATCCCCGTCCTCGCCGCCTCGTCGACCATCGTGCCGGGGCAGGCCGTCACCGCAGCGGACCTCGCGGTCGTCGACGTCGCGCTCGGGTCCGCAGCGGACGGCTACCTGGCTCCGCATGAGCTGGAGGAGGGCGTCGTCGCGAACCGCACGATCGCGGAGGGCGAGCTCGTGCCGAGCGCCGCCGTCTCCTCCGCCGAGCGCTCCGCCGTCACGACGGTCGTCGTGCGCAGCGCGGTCGAGGTTCCCGGCGCGGTCGAGCCGGGCACGCCCGTGGAGCTCTGGAGCGCACCGCTGCGGGAGGGCGGCGTCTACGACGACCCGCGCGTCCTCGTCGCCGACGCCGTGGTGAGCGCGGTCGCGCGCGAGGACACGGTCATGGGCGCCTCCGGTGCGTCGATCGAGCTCGTCGTGGGCCGCGACGACGTCGCGGCCGTCCTCGCGGCGGTCGCCTCGGGGGCGGCGCTGTCCGCCGTGCCGCAGGCGGCGCCGTGAACGTCGTCGTGGCGCTCCCCCCTGCGCTCGCCGCCCGGCTCGCCGCCGACTTCGAGGACGCGGGTCTCGCGGTGGTCGCGACGATCGCGCCCGACGAGACCGCCGCGGCGCTCGGCGACCCCGCGTCGCCCCTGTGGGACGCGCTCTCCCGCGCGGAGGCGATCGTCGTCCCGGCTTCTCGCGGGGTCCTGACAGCAGGTCTCATCGGCGCCTGCGACCGTCACGGCGTGCGCGTCGTCGCCCTGGCCGACCGCCCCTCCGACGTGCGCATCGCTCGCGCGTTCGGCATCGCGGAGCCCCTGCCCGCGACGGCCGACGGATGGAGGATCGCCGCAGCCGTCCGAGACGGCCGCGTCGCCGAACCGGGCGGGCGGACGACGCCGGGGGCCATCGTGGCGGTGTGGGGCCCGCACGGGGCGCCGGGACGGACGACCACGTCGATCGAGCTCGCGGTGGAGACGGCGAGGCGGCACGGTCACGTCGCGCTCGTCGATGCCGACACGCACGCTCCGTCGGTCGCGATCGCGCTCGGGCTCGCCGACGAGGGGCCGGGCTTCGCCGCCGCCTGCCGTCAGGCGGAGATCGGCGCGCTCGACGCCGCAGAGCTCACCCGGCTCAGCATCCCCGTCGGGGGCGCCGACGGGGTCGTCGACGTGCTCACGGGGCTCAATCGCGCCGGGCGCTGGCCCGAGCTGTCGGAGCGCCGGGTCTCCGCGGCCCTCGACGCGTGCCGATCATGGGCGGATCTGTCGGTCGTCGACGTCGCCGCCTCCCTCGAGGCCGACGAGGAGATCGCCAGCGACCTCGTCGACGGCCCGCGGCGCAACGCCGCCGCGCAGGCCGCGCTCCGGGAGGCGGATGTCGTCGTCGCCGTCGCGTCGGCCGATCCCGTCGGCATCGCCCGGTTCCTGAGAGGGTACGCCGAGCTGCGGGCCGTCGTGGGCACCGCTCCCGTGCACGTCGTCGTCAACCGCCTCCGATCCGGCCCGCTCGGCATCGACCCGCGCGGCCAGGTGAGACGTACGCTCGACCGCTTCGCCGGTATCGCGGACGTGCACTTCCTGCCTGACGACGGGCGCGCGGCCGACGCGGCCATGCTGCAGGCGAGGCCCGTGGGCGAGATCGCGCCGCGCTCGGCCCTGTCGCAGGCCGTCCGGCGCGTGGCGGCGCGCGTGGCCGAGACGGCGCTGCCGGTCGCGGGGCGCGCGCCCGCATAGACTCGTCGCGTGTCGACCCTCAGCGATCTCGTCTCCGCCCAGGGCCGTTCGAGCGAATCCGACATCGAATGGCTGCACCGCCTCGCCGGGGACGGCCAGCTCCTCGCCGACCTCGCGTCCGCCGACATCGTCGTCTGGGTGCCCACGGCCGACGACTCCTTCGTCGCCGTCGCGCACACGCGGCCCGGTGGTGCGGCGACGCTGTTCTACCGCGACATCGTCGGAGGCCGCGTGCGTCCGCAATGGCAGGCGCAGGTGCGCGACGCGTTCCAGAGCGTGCGCATCGTCGACTCGTCCTCGCCAGAGTGGTTCGAGGAGACGCCGACGCGCGTGCGGGCCGTGCCCATCGCCATCCACGAGGACGGCGGCCTGCACGCCATCGGCGTGCTGACACGCCACACCAACCTCGGCGACGTGAGGACGCCGTCGCGCCAGCAGATCACGTTCAACGACTGCGCCGACGACCTGTTCGGCATGATCGCGACGGGCGACTTCCCGGACCTCTCCGCCCCCACCGGGCCTCGCCGCGGCGCTCCACGCGCGGCCGACGGCCTCATCCGCCTCGACGTCGACGGCATCGTGACCTTCGCGAGCCCCAACGCCCTCTCCGCGTTCAACCGCATCGGCTTCGCCGACGAGCTCGAGGGGGAGTCCCTCACGGAGGTGACCGCCCAGATCCTCCCCGCCTCGTGGGACACCGACGAGCGGCTCCCGATCCTCACGTCCGGCCGGCAGCCGTGGCGGAGCGACGTCGAGGCGCGCGGCGTGACGGTGTCCCTGCGCGCCATCCCGCTCAAGGACCACGGGCACCGCACGGGCGCCATCGTGCTGTGCCGCGACGTCAGCGAGCTGCGCAGCCAGGAGCAGGAGCTCATCACCAAGGACGCGACGATCCGGGAGATCCACCACCGCGTCAAGAACAACCTGCAGACCGTCGCCTCGCTGCTGCGCATCCAGGCGCGTCGCACGTCGTCCGACGAGGCGCGGGAATCGCTGCTCCAGGCGATGCAGCGCGTAGCCGCCATCGCCGTCGTGCACGACACGCTGTCGGAGGGTCTCGCCCAGAACGTCGACTTCGACGAGGTGTTCGCCCGGGTGCTCCGCCTCGTCGCCGAGGTCGCCGCGGCGCAGAACACCGTCGCGCACACGCGCACCACGGGGAAGTTCGGGACGTTGCCGAGCGCGTATGCGACGCCGCTCGCGCTCGCGCTCACAGAGATCGTCACGAACGCTGTCGAGCACGGTCTCGCCGGACGCGAGGGAGACGTCGAGATCGTCGCGGAGCGCGACGACGACGTGCTGGAGGTGCGCGTGCGCGACACCGGCAGCGGCCTCCCCGACGGGCAGGTGGGGCGCGGCCTCGGCACGCAGATCGTGCGGACCCTCATCCAGGGCGAGCTGTCGGGAACGATCGACTGGTCGACCATCGACGAGCCGGAGACGCCGTTCCACGGCGGCACGCAGGTGACCATCTCCGTCCCGCTGCGCTGGCTGCGCGGCTGACACCGGCGGCAGACGCGAAGAAGCCCCGCCGAGGCGGGGCTTCTTCGCAGGGAGCGGCGCCTCGTCAGCTGGCGCGGCGGGCGCGCGCGGCGCGGCGCTTCAGCGCGCGGCGCTCGTCTTCGCTCAGACCGCCCCACACGCCCGAGTCCTGACCGGTCTCGAGGGCGTACTGGAGGCAGACCTCCGTGACCGTGCAGCGCGCGCACACCGACTTCGCCTTCTCGATCTGGTCGATCGCCGGGCCGGTGTTCCCGACGGGGAAGAACAGCTCGGGGTCGACGGTGAGGCAGGCGGCCTTGTCGCGCCAGTCCATAGGGATGCTCCTTGCGGGGTGGGGTTTCTCAGGGAAAGCACAGCGTGGGATTGCGGGTGGATTTACGCTGGATGTGCGACGGACCCTCGGGGCCTCGCCCCACCGCGCTGTGGGAAACACACCGTTAACAATTGTCATACACGCGTCGATTTCGGGCAAGGGTTTTTTCTGGCCGTTCCCTGATCGTCGGCGGACGGTGCGTGCCGAGAACGAGGAGAGCGCATGCGTGCGGGAGTCGCCGGACGGATCGCGTCCGCCCTCGTCGGCATCGAGGCGGCGGGCGTGCTCGCCCTCGCCGGATGGCAGGTCGTCGCGCTCGGTTCGGCCGACGTGACGTCGTATCCGTCTGCGATCGCGCTTCTCGTGCTCACGCTCGTCGGCGCGGCCGCCGTCGCGGCGTTCGCGGTGGGCATCGCGCGCGACCGGTCGTGGGCGCGATCGGGGGCGATCGTCGTGCAGCTGCTCGTCGTGGCCGTCGCGATCGGCGCCGCCACGGGCGAGTTCGCCCATCCCGGGACGGCCGTCGCGCTCGCCGCTCCCGCCGTCGGGGTCTTCGTGCTCCTCCTCCTGGCGGTGCGCGACGCGGGGCGCGCTCCTCAATCCTGAGCGCCGGCGGGCCGGACGCCCCGCTCGATGAGCTCGTGCGCGAGCAGCGTGCTGCCGGCCACGGCCGCCGGCATCGTGACGATCGCCGCGAGCGGGATCATGAGGAGCAGGTGCGTCGCCACGCCGAAGCCCCACACGCGACCGCGTGACGCGCGGCGCAGTGCCCGTCGCGCCGGGCCGTCGAGGCCTCGGGCCGACAGCGCGCGCGTCGTGAGCTCGTCGGCGAGCACCCAGCCGCTCAGCGCGGCGCCGGCGACCGCCGCGAGCACGGCGCCCGCGACGGGCACGAACCCGAGCCCCACCGACACGACGGCGATCGCGAAGCCGCGCGCGATGAGAGACACGGCGTCGCCGACGGCGCGCACGAGGCCGTAGCGCGCCTCGGGCACCTCACCCGAGAGCCGCTCCTCGACCGATCGCCAGACGCGGTCGTAGAAGGGCTCTCCGACGAGCAGCGTGAGGGCCGTGAACGTCGTGACGGCCACGACGACGCCTGCTGCGAGCACGGCGGCGCCGATGAGGACGCGCACGGCACCCGCCCAGAACGCCGCCCACGTGTCGGCCCACGGCGTGAGAGCCTCGACGATCGACGGCAGGAACGCGCCCAGCGCGACGAGGCCCGCGGCCATGAGCGCCCCGACGATCGCCGCCGGGATCAGTGCGGCGGCCATCACCCGCGGGCGCACGGCCCACCATCCGAATCCGTTCAGCAGCAGGCGCGCGCCGTGGAGCAGCTCGTTCACCCCTCCATTGTCGCCGCAGCGCCGTGCCCGTCGTCGGGCTCCCACCGCAGCAGGTCGCCGGGCTGGCAGTCGAGGGCCGCGCAGAGGGCGTCGAGCGTGGAGAACCGCACGGCCTTCGCCCTGCCGTTCTTGAGCACGGCGAGGTTCGCCGGAGTGATCCCGATCCGCTCGGCGAGCACGCCCACGGGCATCTTGCGGCGCGCGAGCATGACGTCGATGTCGATGACGATCGCCATCAGATGACCTCGCCCAGCTCGTCGCGGAGCGCACGGGCCTCGTCCTCTCGCGCGATCGCCTGGCGCAGCAGGGCCTTGAGGACGACGACGAGGAGGGCCATCCCGGCGAGGACGACCGAGCCGCCGCAGATCAGCCCGACGATGCCGGGAGCGGTGCCGCCGGGGGCGAGGAGCACGGCGAGCGCGAGGAGGAGTGCCGCGGCCGCGACGACCGCGCCCGTGATGACGTCGACGTCGCGGAACGAGCGCTCCTGGAAGATCGAACCGCGCCGCACGCGCGTCAGCAGGCGCCAGACGCACACCGCGAAGACCTGCATGGTGCCGACACCGGCGACGGCGATCGCCGTGAGCGCGATCCGCGCCGCGGGCGGCGCCGCGTCGAGGTCCTGCCAGAGCAGCGGCACGAGCACGGTCTGGACGATCAGGGAACCCGCGAGGGCGAGCGCGATGACGACGCGCAGGATGGCGATGGTCGTTCGTCCCATGGCATCTCCAGATCGAGAATCGAGAATTAACTATCGATAAACGATAGATCAGCTCGAGATCCCTGTCGAGGGGTATCAGGGGAATACACCGTCGCGCTCGACGTTGTCCTTGATACACTCCGACTCAAGTTCCATTCTTGATGCGGAACGACGCAACTTTGAAGGAGAGACCGGGACATGCCCGAGAACAACTTCCCGCAGGACGGGCCGAGCTCGTTCGACGAGTTCCTCGCGCGGTATCTGCAGGGCGAGCGCGCTCGCGCGAGCCGCTCCATCGACCTCAGCCGCTTCCTCAGCGCGCGCACGCAGGAGCTGCTGCAGCGCGCCGGTCGCTTCGCCCTGGAGCGGGGGCAGCACGAGCTCGACGCGCTGCACGTTCTCCGCGTGCTCGTCGACGACCCCGCCGTGGCCGACGCCGTCGGCCGGGTCGGAGCCGACCCGGCCGGGATCGCACGCGCCGCGGAGGAGCGGCTCCCGCGCTCGGGCGAGCCCGCCGACGTCGACGCCGCGAGCGTCACGCAGGCCGTGCAGCGCGCGCTGTTCCACGCGTTCCAGGTGGCGCGGTCGTCGGGCTCCACCTATGTCGACCCCGAGCACCTCTTCTTCGCGCTCGTGCTCGCACAGGATTCCCCGTCCGGGCAGATCCTCGCGCGGGCGGGCGTGACGGCCGAGGCGCTGACGCAGGGTGCGCGCGAGGCCGTCGGCCCCCAGGGCGCCTCGGCCGCGCCGGCGGAGACCGCCGCGCAGGCAGGAGAGTCGCTTCTCGAGCGCTTCGGCACCGACCTCACCGCACGGGCGCGCCAGGGCGCCCTCGATCCCGTGATCGGCCGTGCTGACGAGATCGAGCAGACGATCGAGATCCTCTCGCGCCGGACGAAGAACAACCCCGTGCTCGTCGGCGAGGCCGGCGTCGGCAAGACCGCGATCGTCGAGGGGCTCGCCTCGGCGATCATCGCGGACGCCGTTCCCGAGCAGCTCCGCGGCACGCGCGTGATCGCCCTCGACCTGCCGGCGATGCTCGCGGGCACGCGGTACCGCGGCGACTTCGAGGAGCGCCTCACGAAGACGCTCGACGAGGTGGCCGCGCACGAGGGCGGGCTCGTCCTCTTCATCGACGAGATCCACATGCTCGTCGGTGCGGGCGGCAGCGGCGACGGCGCCATGGATGCCGGCAACATCCTCAAGCCGCGCCTCGCCCGCGGAGAGCTCCACCTCGTGGGTGCGACCACCCTCAGGGAGTACCGCGTCATCGAGAAGGACGCCGCCCTCGAGCGGCGCTTCCAGCCGGTCCGCGTGGGCGAGCCGTCCGTGGAGGACGCGTTCGCGATCCTGCAGGGGCTGCGCTCCGCGTACGAGGAGCACCACCGCGTCACGTTCACGGATGACGCCCTGCGCGCCGCCGTCGAGCTGAGCGACCGGTACCTTCCCGAGCGCGTGCTCCCCGACAAGGCCATCGACCTCGTCGACCAGGCGGGGGCGCGTCTGCGCCTGCGTCTCGGCGCGCCCGTCGACGCGCAGCAGCTCGTCGCCCGGCTCGCCGAGCTCGAAGCCGACAAGAACGCCGCCGTCTCGGCGGAGCACTACGAGGAGGCATCGCGTCTGCGCGACGAGATCGCCGCCGTGCAGGGGCGCCTCGCGGAGGCGACCGGCCGTGCAGCCGGCGGCCGCGCCGTCGTGGGGGAGCCCGAGATCGCGGACGTCGTGAGCCGCGCCACGGGGATCCCCGTCTCGCGGCTGGAGGAGACGGAGCGCGAGCGGCTCGCGGGCCTCGAGGAGGCCCTGCACGCGCGCGTGATCGGACAGCACGACGCCGTCGCCGCCGTCTCGCGCGCCGTGCGCCGCAGTCGGACGGGCATGGGCGACGCGCACCGGCCCGTCGGCTCGTTCCTCTTCCTCGGTCCCACGGGCGTGGGCAAGACCGAGCTCGCGAAGGCACTCGCCGCGAACCTCTTCGACGACGAGGGCGCGGTCATCCGCTTCGACATGAGCGAGTTCGGCGAGCGGCACACCGTGTCGCGCCTCGTCGGCGCCCCTCCGGGCTACGTCGGCTTCGACGAGGCGGGGCAGCTCACGGAGCGCGTGCGTCGCAACCCGTACTCGATCGTGCTGTTCGACGAGATCGAGAAGGCGCACCCCGACGTGTTCAACCTGCTGCTGCAGGTCCTCGACGACGGCCGGCTGACCGACGGTCAGGGGCGGACGGTCGACTTCCGCAACACCGTGATCGTCATGACGTCGAACCTCGGATCCGAGTTCCTCGCCTCGCGCGCGGGCGCCATCGGCTTCTCGGCCTCCGGGCGGGAGCTCGACGAGAAGGACATCCGCGACCGCGTCATGGGCCGGCTGCGCGAGTCGATGCGCCCCGAGTTCCTCAACCGCATCGACGAGATCGTCCTGTTCCGCCGCCTCGACGAGGCGCAGCTCGCGCGGATCGTGGGACTCCTGCTCGACGCCACCCGCACGAGGCTCGCGCGCCGCGAGGTCGCGCTGGAGGTCACCGACGCGGCGTCGGCCTGGCTCGCCGAGCACGGCTACGAGCCGGAGTTCGGCGCACGGCCGCTGCGGCGCCTCATCCAGCGCGAGGTCGACGACCGGATCTCCGACCTGTTCGTGTCGGGCGAGCTGGCCGACGGCGGCGCGGTGCGCGTCGACGCCGACGGCGACGGCATCCGGGTGACGGCGGCGGTGCCCGCGATGCAGTAGGGTGGCGGCATGACCGGGCGTTGGTATGCGTATGACGAGTCGGCTCCGGAGGGGCCGATCGCGATGTAGCGCATCCACCCCTCCCGAGCCGACAGGGCAGAGCGAAAGCTCTGCCCTGCGCCGTTTCCGGCGGGCTCTGCGAGGGTCCGCCCCGATCAGGACAGGACCCGCCATGCACACCCTCGAGGCCTCCGACCTCCACGTCACCTCGCTCACCCCGCTCCCGAGCCCTGCAGGTCTCGCGGCCGACCTCCCCGCGTCGGCCGCCCAGACGGATGTCGTCGTGCGCGCCCGCGACGACGTGCGCGCCGTCATGGCCGGGCTCGACGACCGCCTGCTCGTCGTCGTCGGGCCCTGCTCCATCCACGATCCCGACGCCGCGCTCGATTACGCGCGCCGGCTGCGGGCGGCCGCCGACCGGCACGCGGGGGAGCTGCTCGTCGTCATGCGCGCCTACTTCGAGAAGCCGCGCACGACGGTGGGCTGGAAGGGCCTCATCAACGACCCGCACCTCGACGGGAGTCACGACATCGTGGCGGGTCTGCGGATGGCCCGGCGCTTCCTCCTCGACGTGACCGCCCTCGGCCTCCCCTGCGCGACGGAGTTCCTCGAGCCGATCAGCCCGCAGTACATCGCCGATCTCGTGTCGTGGGGCGCGATCGGCGCGCGCACGACCGAGAGCCAGATCCATCGGCAGCTGGCCTCGGGCCTGTCGATGCCGATCGGCTTCAAGAACGGCACCGACGGCGGCCTCCAGGTCGCGCTCGACGCGTCGCTCGCCGCCTCCGCCCCGCAGGCGTTCCTCGGGATCGGCGAGGACGGCCGGGCGAGCCTCGTCACGACGACCGGGAACCGCGACACCACGGTCATCCTGCGAGGAGGCGCGGACGGGCCGAACGCGGACGCCGCCTCCGTCGCACGCGCGGCGGAGCGGATGTCCGCCGCGGGCCTCGCACCGCGCCTCCTCGTCGACGCGAGCCATGCGAACAGCGGCAAGGACCACGTCCGTCAGGCGGAGGTCGCGCGCGAGCTGGCCGAACAGGTGGCGCAGGGCGGCCCGATCGCGGGCGTCATGCTGGAGAGCTTCCTCGTCGGCGGCGCCCAGAGCCTCGACGTCGCGGCGGGGCCGCGCGGCCTCGTGCGCGGCCAGAGCGTCACGGACGCCTGCATGTCGTGGGAGGCGTCGGAGGAGGTGCTCGCCGCGCTGGCGGGGGCGGTCATCCGCCGTCGTGAGCACACTGCTGAAGTACGCACGGGGGCTAGCTGACGATGTGATCCCGTCTCCGTCCGTGCGCTCAGCGTTTTGACAGCGACGCGACATATTCTCGAAACCGGATGTGGATGGCCCGGGAGTTGCTGCTCCCGGGCCTCTTCCGTCTCCGCCGGCGTCACGAGCCGGACACACGGGCGGCGTAGGCTCGTACGGTGACGACGAAGATCGTGTTGGATGTCGATACCGGCATCGACGACGCCCTGGCCATCCTGACCGCGAGCCTCTCCTCCGAGATCGAGCTGCTCGGCTGCACCACGACGTGGGGCAACATCGACGTCGATCAGGCTGCGCGCAACACCGCGTACGTGCTCGACGTCGCGGGGCGCGGCGACGTGCCGGTGGCGAAGGGCGCGGCGGGGCCGTACGACGGGAGCATCGCGGAGTTCTCTCCCGAGGTGCACGGTGCCGACGGCCAGGGCGGCAAGGCCGATCTCGCCTTCGCACCCGCGCTCGCGGACGAGACGGCCGTCGAGATGCTCCTGCGCCTCAGCCGCGCGCACGAGGGCGAGCTCGAGATCGTCGCGGTGGGTCCGCTCACGAACCTCGCGCACGCGCTCGACGCCGATCCCGGGCTCGCCGGCCGCGTCCGCGCCGTGACGATCATGGGCGGCGCGTCGTTCGTCCCCGGCAACGTGACGCCCGGTGCGGAGGCGAACATCTGGCACGACCCGGAGGCGGCGCAGCGCGTCTTCGAGGCGAGCTGGCCCGTCACCGTGGTCGGCCTCGACGTCACCATGCGCTCTCGGCTCGACGAGGACGACCGCTCCCGGCTCGCGGCGGGCGGCCGCGCGGGACGCTATGCGGCCGACATCCTCGACTACTACTTCGGGTTCTACGAGGGCGTGACGGGCGAGCGGAGCTCGGCCAACCACGACGCGCTCGCCGTCGCCGTCGGCTGCGGCCTCGTGTCGACCGTGGTCGCGCCCGTCGTGCACGTCGAGGTCGACACGACGCACGGACCCAACCGCGGCAGGACCGTCGCCGATCTCCGGGGCATGTGGCGCGGATGGCCGGAGATGGCCGGGGCGCGCCACCGCGTGGTGCTCGAGGTCGAGCCGGGCTTCGAGGCGCGCATGATCGACCTCATCGCCACCGCCCCCTGAGGCGCGGTCAGATGAGGAGGTAGATCGCCCCGACGACCGTGAGCACGATGACGACGCGGTCGAAGAGGCGCTGGTCCATCCGCGCCGCGAGCCGGCGTCCGACGAGCGCTCCGACGATGACGGCGGGGACGAGCACGAGGTCGAGCATCAGCGATGACGGCGTGATGATCCCGAGTCCGACCGAGAACGGCAGCTTCGCGATGTTCACGATCGCGAAGAACCACGCCGAGGTGCCGAGGAACGCCTTCACGGGGAACTTCGCCGCGAGGAAGTACATGGACATGACGGGTCCGGCGGCGTTCGCGACCATGGTCGTGAAACCGCCCAGCGAGCCGTAGCTCCATGCCGCGACCGCGCCGGAGCCGACGGGCGCCTCGCCGCCCGTGCGCGCCTGAGCCCGCCGGCGCCACAGAGTCACGCCGACGACGAGGAGGAGCAGGACGGCGATGAGACGGCGCACCCACCCGTCGTCCGCGACCGCGAGGAACGCCCATCCGAGGGCCAGCCCGACCACGACGGCGGGCGCCATCCGCACGATGACCCGCCAGTCGGCGTGCCGCCGGTAGGAGAGGAGCGCGAACATGTCGCCGACGATGAGCAGGAGCAGCAGCGTGCCGGTGGACTCCTTGGCCGGCAGGACGGCCGCGAAGAGCGCGACGGCGAGGGTGCCGCCCCCGGGCACCGCCGTCTTCGACAGCCCGACGACGAGGGCGCCGAGAGCGAGGACGGTCCAGACGAGCGGTGTCAGCTCGGCGATCACGCCTTCAGCCTGACGAGGCGCTCGTGACCGGTCTCCTCCAGCTCGGCGAGGTCGTCGCGCGACTTCAGGAAGTCGGAGAACGAGCGGTATCCCAGTGCCTTCTCGCTGAACGAGGGGTCCATGCGCCGGATGTGCTGCTTGACGGCCGAGCTGTGCAGCCATCCGGCGTCGTCGCCCTTGCCGACCCGCAGCGCGCGCTCGAGAAGGCGGCTCGCGGCCGCGTGCAGATCCTCGGGCGGCGTCTCGTCGAAGGCGAGGAACGTCTCCGCCTCCTCCTGCTTGGGCTTGGAGGCGCGGCGCGTGCGCGGCTTGGTCCGGGGCTCCTCCGCCTTCGCGTCGTCCGTCGGCTTGGCTTCGTCCGTCGTGGTGCCGTCGGAGGTCTTCTCCTCCGCCTTGGCCTTGGCGGGCTTCGGAGGGACGACGACCCCGGGGAGCGAGTCGTACGGCTCGAACTCGTCGCACGCGGCGGCGAGCGACTTCGCCGTCGAGCCGGCGACCCCCACGCCGACGACGTAGCGTCCCAGGCGACGGCATCGCTGGGCGAGGGGCACGTAGTCGCTGTCGCCCGCGACCACGACGACGTGCGTGAGGTCGGGCAGCCGGAACATGTCCTCGACGGCGTCGACGGCGAGGCGGATGTCCGCGCCGTTCTTCGCGTAGGCGGCGGCGGGGAAGAGCTGGACGAGGTCGACGGCGCGGGCGACGAGCTGCTGGCGGTACACCGCGTTGACGGGGCTGGACCAGTCGGCGTATGCGCGCGTGAGCACGAGCGTCCCGTACGACGACGAGTAGTCGAGGATCGCCCCGACGTCGACGGTGGCGCGGGCGAGGCGCTCGGCGATCTCGGGGTCCTGCGGGTTCTCGGCGATGCGGGCGCGATCGCGGCTGTAGGAGTTGCGGCCGTGAACCCGGTCGTACCACGACATCACGATGTTGTCGAAGTCGAGGTAGACGGCGACGCGGCCGTCCTCATGGCTCTCGGGCACGGCTGCTCCTGGAGATGGGGGACGGGGGCGCTTACGAGCGTAGCCGTGTCGGGTGCCGCGGCAGCGGTGCGCGCCGGTGCCCGGTCGGATGGGCAGGGCGGGGTTGTCGTCGGCGCGCAGGGGACGGTAGCGTCGAAACCCCGCGGAAAGCGTTTTCTCTCTCTGTGAAACGTTTTGCACCGCATCGACGACGATGAGGAGTCCCGACATGATCCGACCATCCGCCCGTCAGGGGTGGGCCGCGCGCGCCGGAGTCGGCGCGCTCGCCGCGACCCTGGCGGCGACGCTGCCCGGCATCGTCGCGCACGCCGAGGTCGCCTCCGCACCTCCCGCGGCGTCGCCGGCCGCGCCTCAGCTCGAGCACCTCGATCGCGGGCTCGTCGCGGCGCAGACCGACGACGGCGTGTACCTCAGCTGGCGTCTGCTCGCCGAGGAGACCACGGGCGCAGGCGAGGACGGGATGGAAAGTCCCGACTTCGCGGTGTACCGCGACGACGTCCGCATCGCGACGGTCTCCGGCAGCACGAACCTCCTGGATGTGGACGGCGTCTCCGGCGCCTCCTACCGTGTCGTCCCCGTCGTGAACGGCGTCGAGCTGGCGAGCAGCGACGCCGTGGAGCCCTGGAACGGCGCCTCCGCGTCGCTCCCGCTGCAGAAGCCTGCGGACGGCGTGACGCCCGCGGGGGAGGCCTACACGTACTCGGCCAACGACATGTCGGTGGGCGACATGGACGGCGACGGCGACCTGGAGTACGTCGTGAAGTGGTACCCGTCCAACGCGAAGGACGTCTCGCAGGTGGGCTACACGGGCAACACGTACCTCGACACGTACGAAGCCGACGGCACGCTCCTGCACCGCATCGACCTGGGCGTGAACATCCGCTCCGGCGCGCACTACACGCAGTTCATGGTGTACGACTTCGACGGCGACGGCCGTGCGGAGATCATGACGAAGACGGCGCCGGGGACGAGCGTGACGGCGGACGGTGAAACCGACTACGTGACGATCGCGGACGACGACGCGGCAGCCGGCGTCACCGACCACGACGACTACCGCATGTCGGCCGACGACTACCGGCTCCACCTCGTCGAGGTCTTCCGGGGGTGGTCGTCGCGCGAAGAGGTCGTGTCCGGCCAGTGGCCGGCGACGCTCGAGGAGGCCTTCGGCATCTCGCCGCAGTACGACTACCCGCTCTCGGAGACGGACGCCGCGGCGCTCGTCGACCACTTCATCGACGTGTACGCGCCGAGCCGCTCGGCCCGCAACCAGCTGCGGAGCTTCGAGGGCTTCGTGCTCACCGGTCCGGAGTACCTCACGGTCTTCGACGGCGAGACGGGAGCCGAGCTCGAGACGGTCGACTACAAGCCGGGCCGCGACGACGACGGCCTGCTGTGGGGCGACTACGCCATGGCGCGCATCGAGCCGGGCAACCGCAACGACCGCTTCCTGGCGGGCGTGGCGTACCTCGACGGCGCGCATCCCTCCGCCGTCTTCGCGCGCGGCTACTACACGCGCTCGACCCTCGTCGCCTACGACTGGGACGGCGAGCATCTCGCCGAGCGCTGGTTCGTCGACAGCGGGCACGCTCCCATGGACAACCCGTTCAACGACTCGCCGCACGGCGTCGACGGCACCGACCCCGAGTTCGGCACGCTCACCACCCAGGGCTTCCACTCGCTCTCGGCGGCGGACGTCGACGGCGACGGCCGTCAGGAGGTCGTCTACGGCTCGGCGACCATCGACGACGACGGCTCGCTGCTGTACAGCTCGTTCGCCGAGATGCCGGAGGGGAGCGCGGCCCCCGGGACGTCTGCGCGCCTGGGCCACGGCGACGCCATGCACGTCACCGACATCCTGCCCGATCGCGAGGGCCTCGAGATCTTCACGGTCCACGAGGGTGGTGCCTGGGCGCCCTACGGATGGGCGCTCCGCGATGCCGCGACGGGAGAGGTGCTCGCGGGGGAGTACTCCGGCAAGGACACCGGCCGCGGGATGGTCGGCGACATCGACCCGGACGCGCCCGGACTCGAGTACTGGGCCTCGATGCCTCCCGGTACCGCAGGCTCCATCGAGGGGCTCGGCACGAACCAGTCGATCCGGTGGGCCGCCGACGGCACGACGCAGATCGTGCAGGGCTCCGGCGACGAGGAGGTCTCGATCGTCGACGGAGCGGGCGCCGTGCTGCTGCAGGCGGACGGATCGCGCTCGAACAACGGCACGAAGGGCAACCCCTCGCTCGTCGCGGACGTGTTCGGCGACTGGCGCGAGGAGCTGCTCGTGCGATCGGCCGACAGCACCGAGATCCGCATCCACCTGTCCACCGAGGTGACCGACCGCGCGCTCACGACCCTGCTGCACGATCCGCAGTATCGAGCGGAGGTGGCGCGGCAGAACACGACGTACAACCAGCCGAGCTACACGAGCTACCTGCTCGCGTCCGACTCCGACTTCGCCGACGTCCCCGTCTACACGACCTCCGTCTCCGCTCCCGCGCCGACGGTCGTCGACAAGCCGGGCAAGGGGTCGGACGGCTACGTCGTGCCGGATGCCGACGGCGTCGACTACTACGTCGACGGCGAGCTCGTCGCGCCGGGGTTCCACCGGGCCAAGGACGGCGTCGGCATCACCGCGGTCCCGCGGGCGTGGTACGCGCTCACGGGCGACACGTCGTGGAAGCTCACGCTGCGCACCGGCCGCTGAGGAGGCCGGTCGGCGGCCGCCGGGGACGGCCCCGGCG
>NZ_JBSHGQ010000060.1:0-15423 GCF_053617895.1 Microbacterium sp. NPDC055683
CGTCCGCGCGCCGCCTACGATGACGACCATGCCGACGCCGCATCCTCTCGCCGCCCCCGCCGTCCACGGCCTCGAGCGCGAGTGGGCGCGCCGCTTCCCCGAGCTGTCGCGTCCGGCGGCGCCCGCGCGGACGCCCGCGCCCCGGGTGCTCGCCCTCGACGCGGACCTCGCCGCCGATCTCGGGCTCGACCCCGCCTCGCTGCGCGCGGAGGAGGGCGTGCGATTCCTCACGGGAGAAGCGGCACCCGCCGACGCGCCGCCCGTCGCGCAGGTGTACGCCGGCCACCAGTGGGGCGTGTTCCGTCCGCTGCTGGGGGACGGCCGTGCCGCGCTGCTGGGGGAGCGGCGCACCGCGGGCGACGGACGCCTGCGCGAGATCCATCTGAAGGGGATCGGCCCCACGTCGATGTCCCGCGTGGACGGGTACGCCACGGTCGGCCCGATGCTGCGCGAGTTCGCCCTGTCCGCGTCGATGCACGCCCTCGGCGTCCCGACGACGCGCGCGCTCGCGGTCGTCGCGACCGGGGCGCCCCGACGTCTCGACGGCGTCGAGCTGCCGGGCGCCGTGCTCGCGCGCACGGCGTCGAGCCATGTGCGCTTCGGGTCGTTCGAGTACGTGCGCGCTCAGGGCGACCGCGCCCTCCTCGCCCGGCTGGCGGATCACGTCATCGAGCGGAGCCATCCGTCCGCCGCGGATGCGCGCCATCCGCACCGTGCTCTGCTGGAGGCCGTGGTCGATTCGACGGCGGCGCTGACGGCCGCGTGGATGAGCCTCGGGTTCGTGCACGGCGTGCTGAGCACCGACAACGTGCTCGTCTCCGCGGAGACGATCGACTACGGCCCGTGCGCGTTCCTCGACGCATACGAGCCCGCTGCGTGGTTCAGCTCGATCGACCGCGACGGCCGCTACGCCTACGAGCGGCAGCCGTCGATCATGCGCTGGAACCTCGAGCGCCTCGGGGTCGCGATCGCGCCGCTGCTCGCGGCGGGGGAGGACGAGGGGGAGGGCGCGGCCGCCGAGATCGTCGAGGGCTTCGACGCCCGCTACCGATCCCACCGCGATGTCGCGTTCCGGGCAAAGCTCGGGCTCGACGACCGGGCCGACGGGGCGGTCGCGGGCGCGCTCGCCGACGCGGCGCTCGCCCTGCTCGACGAGCACGGAGTCGACTTCACCGGCTTCTGGCGCGATCTCGCGGCGGCGGCGGATGGCGATGAGCGCGCGGTGCGGGCCCGCTTCCTCGGGCCCGTGCCCGCCCTCGATGCGTGGTTCGCCGCGTGGCGCGCGCAGGGGCCCCGCGCGGACCGCATCCGAGCGGCGAACCCCGTGCACATCCCGCGGAACCATCTCGTGGAGGAGGCGCTCGATGCCGCGGTCGGCGGCGATCTCGGGCCGTTCGACGCGCTGCTCGAGGTCCTGCGCCATCCCTTCGACGAGCGCGGCGCAGACAGGAGGTACGCTCTGCCCGCGCCCGCCGACTCGCCGAGGCACCGCACGTTCTGCGGCACCTGACGCGGCGGGAGCCTCAGCCCTCCGCGCGGCGCACCATCTCCGCGATCCAGGCGGGGGCGTACGGAGACGTGCAGTTCGGGGGCGTGGGGTAGTCCTTCAGCACCTCGAGGCGCTCCCCGATCGCGATCGCGCGCGCCCGCAGCGCGGGGGTGCGGATGCCGATCTCGGCGAGAGTCTGGTTCATGGCCCACTGCAGGCGCTCGGGGGCGTTCTTCATGTCGGCTTCCACGAGGTCCAGAAGACGCGCGAGGTCCAGGCCGTCCGGCCGCTTCCGCACCCGCTCGGTCGTGAGGTCCCATCCGGCCGCGGCCACGACGGGATCGGCGTCGTCGAACCAGGCGCGGCGCAGCTGCTCCGCGTGCGGGCTCTTCTTCACGACGTAGGCGACCAGCCAGTCCTGCACCTTGCGCGCCCGGGAGGCGCGAAGCATCTCGTCGAGCTGGTCGGCGGAGAACAGCCGGGGGCGCGCGACGAGGAGCGCGACGAGGCGGGCGGGCGTCTCCCCGGTGGACCACAGCGCGAGGGCGAGCTCGTGATCGGCACCGACGCGCTTGGCGACCGCGCGGAGCCTCGTGAGGTTGACGCCGTGGTCGTCGCCGTGCCGTTCGTTGACGGCGCGCATGCGCGGGTCCTCGAGGGCGGCGAGCTCGTCGCGGATGGCGTCGACGGCCGTCCCGAGGTCGGAGGTGTCGCTCATGGCACCAGCGTACGCAGACGCGCGAGCCCCTCGCGGATGTCGTCGCGGGATGCCGTGTACGACAGGCGCACGTGCGAGCGGGCGGTCGCGGGGCCGAAGTCGAGACCGGGCGTGAGCGACACGTGCGCCTCCTCGAGTGCTCGCCGGCAGAACTCGTCCGCGTCCATCCCCGTCGACGTGACGTCGGCGTAGACGTAGAACGCGCCGTCGGGCTCGACCGGGACCGCGAGCCCCAGCTCGGCGAGCCCGGCGAGCGCGATGCCCCGGCGGGCCCGCAGCTCGAGCCGCCGTTCCTCGCATTCCGCGAGCGTGGCGGGGGAGAAGCACGCCCGCGCGGCGATCTGCGCCGGCGTCGACGCGCACAGGAAGTAGTTCATGGCGAGCCGCTCCACGGGCGCGACGAGCGCGGGCGGCAGCACGGCCCAGCCGAGCCGCCACCCGGTCATCCCGAAGTACTTCGAGAAGCTCGACACGACGATGGCGTCGGGGTCGCGTGCGAGCACGGTCGCGGGGCGTCGACCGTCGGCCCCCTCGTCGGCCAGGTCGAGGTAGATCTCGTCGACGAGACGCCAGGCGCCGCGGTCACGGGCGAGGCGGCAGATCGCGTCGAGCTCGGCGGGACGGATGGTCGTGCCGGTGGGGTTCGCGGGCGTCGCGATCATGACGGCGCGCGTGTGCGGTGTCCAGGCCGCATCGAGCGAGGCCGCGTCGGGCTGCCAGCGGTGCGCGGCGTCGGCGGGCACCGTGACGGCGCGGGCGCCGAACGTCTCGATCAGCTGCCGGTTGCAGGGGTAGGAGGGGTCGGCGAGCAGGACGTCGTCGCCCTCGTCGGCGATCGCGGCGAGCACGACGAGGAGGGCCGCGGAGGCGCCCGAGGTGACGGCGATGCGCGCGGGGTCGATGTCGACACCGTGCCGGTCGCGGTAGAACCGCGCGATGTCGGCGCGGAGGGCGGGGAGCCCGAGGGCGGGCGTGTAGGGGAGCGGACGGCCGTCCATGGCGTCGCGCAGGGCGGCGCGGACCGCCTCCGGTGCGCCGAAGTCCGGCTCGCCGAGCCCGAGGCGGATGACACGGCGGCCATCCGCCTCGAGCTCCGCCGCGCGCGCGCCGAACGCCATGGCGTGGAACGGCTCCACGCGCTCGGCGCGTCGCGACAGCCTCATGCGCTCAGTTGAGGGCCGGCGTGTCCTGCGGGATCACGCCGGTGCCGTACAGGTCGGTGGCGAGGTCGCGGAGGGCCCGCAGCGCGACGCGCTGCGTGAGCGGTCCGTACGAGATGCGGGCGACGCCCAGCTCCTGGTACTCCGCCGCGGTGAGGGCGCCGGGCAGGCCGATGACGCTCACCTTGCGCTCGCCGATCCCCTCCACGAGCCGCGAGACCGTGTCGCGGTCGAGGGCGCCCGGCACGAACACGAGGCTCGCGCCGGCGTCGAGGAAGGCGCGTCCGCGATCGATCGCATCGTCGACGCTCGCGGAGAGCGGACGGTCGCCGCCGCGCACGATGGCGTCGGTGCGGGCGTTGAGCTGGAAGGCGACGCCCTCGGCCTCGGCGGCGCGCATGATGGCGGCGACCTTCGCGACCGACTCGTCGAACGGCGCGAGCCGGTCCTCGACGTTGGCGCCCACGGCGCCCGCGCCGATGGCCCGGCGCACCGCGTCCGCCGCGTCGTCGTAGCCCGCGTCGAGGTCGGCGGACACCGGCAGGTCGACGGCCTCGACGATGCGCGCGATGGCGGCGATGTTCACCTCGAGCGGCATGGCGCCGTCGGCATACCCGTGGGAGGCCGCGATCGAGTGGCCGGCGGTCGCGATCGCGCGTGTGCCGGGGAGATCGCCCACGGTGCGGGCGCTGACGGCGTCCCACACGTTCACGACGCGGAGGATCTCGGGTGCTTCGTGCAGCGACTGGAGGGCGAGGGCCCTGTCCTGGATGGTCATGCCTCGACGGTACCGAGATTCGGCGGGCGCAGGGCGCATCGTCTGCGGATGCGCAGGCGGCGCACGGCGAGGGCGTCTCGGCGATGTCTAGGATGGACGCAGAAATCCAAGGGGGGTTCCGTCGTGGAATGGTTGATTCCCGTCCTCGTCGTCGTGGCGATCGTCGTCATCGCGGCCATCTACCTGTGGGCGACGTACAACTCGCTCGTGCAGCTCAACGTGCGCGTCGACGAGGCGTGGAGCGGCATCACGGTGCAGCTCAAGCGCCGCGCCGATCTCATCCCGAACCTCATCGAGGCCGTCAAGGGATACGCCGCGCATGAGAAGGCGGTGTTCGAGAACGTCACGCGGGCGCGCGCCGAGACGCTGAGCGCCACCGGCCCCGCCGACGCCGGCATCGCCGAGAACCACATCCAGCAGGCGCTCAAGAGCCTCTTCGCGGTCGCGGAGTCGTATCCGCAGCTGCAGGCGAGCCAGAACTTCCTGCAGCTGCAGCACAGCATCGTCGACACCGAGGACAAGATCCAGGCGTCACGGCGCTTCTACAACGGCGGCGTGCGCGAGCTCAACACGAAGATCGCGGTGTTCCCGAACAATCTGTTCGCCTCGAGCCTCGGGTTCGCGCAGCGCGAGTTCTTCGAGGTCGACGGCGGCGCGGCCATCGCGGAGCCGCCGCGCGTGCAGTTCTGAACCGTCGGCCGAGCCGCCGCGACGACGAGGGCCTCCCGCTCAGAAGACGCTGAGCAGGAGGCCTTCGTCGTCCACCGAGACCGCGCCGCGCACGCTCCACGAGTCCGAGCGGTACGAGAACGTCGCCTCCGAGCCGTCGGCGCGCAGGCCCGTCGCGGTGGCCGTGACGCTGCCGCCCTCCGCCGCGAAGGTCCCGGCGTCGAGGTCGACCACGGGCGACGGCAGCGCCTCGGCCTGGAAGGAGATCTCGTCGAGCTCCGCGAGGTCGGCGGGCCAGGGGACGACCATCCCGCAGCCGACCGGAACCTCGGCGGCGGTCGCGAGGCAGTCGTCGATGTACGCCGCGAGCTGCTCCTCGGCCTGCGTGCGCGCCTCCTCCGTGAACGCCGGGTCGAGCGCCGCGTCCGCCTCTCCGGCGGGGGCGACGGCGACGTCGGCTCCGCCGTCGAGATAGGCGGCGGGCCAGGCCGAGACGGGGTACACGCCCGGCAGGAGGTCGATCTGCGCGGCGCCGCCCTCGAGGGAGATCGGCTGATCGGCGACCTCGACGAGCTCCCCGCGCGACGACGTCACCGACAGCGTGCCGAGCGGCGCCTCCGCGACGCGCCAGCCGTCGTCGGTCCTGACGAGCGGGAACGACAGCTCGATCGGCTCGTCGCCCAGGCTCGCGGACACCTCGGCGCGAGCCGTGTCGTCGTCCTCCGTCGTGACGGCCTCGTCGGCGAGCGTCAGGTGCTCGGCGCCGGAGAACGCGGTCCACGCCTCCTCCGAGACGGATCCCGGATCCTGCAGGAGAGCGCGGGCGGCGTCCGCGTCGCCCGTCGCGAGCGCATCGGCGAACCGCGCCGCGACGTCCTGCGCACCGGCCGGCCGGCTCGCGGTCCAGAATCCGACGACGATCATGCCGATCACGACGGCGGCGATGAGCGCGAGCACGGGGATCAGGGGACGTTTCATGCGGGCCTCCTCCCGACACCCTAGTCAGCGCCGGCAGGGAGAACCCGGGGATGGTCGTGACGCGGCGCGTCGAGCGCGGCGGCGAGGTCGTCGGCGGCGTCGCCCCACCGCGACACCGTCGTCGTCTCGAGCCCCTGCCATCGCCCGGCGTCGCGCAGGGCCGCTGCCGCCCTCTCGGCGTCGGCTCCTCCGCCCGCGCCCGCCTCCCACCACGCCGACTGCACGCGCAGGGTCGACGCGGCTCGGTCGGCCTTGAGGTCGATGCGTCCGGCGATGCGGTCGTCCACGAGCAGAGGCAGCGAGTAGTAGCCGAAGCGCCGCCTGTCGGCCGGGGTGTAGATCTCGATGCGGTAGTCGAAGCCGAACAGCCGTTCCGCGCGCTCGCGGAACCAGACCACGGGATCGAACGGCGTCAGCACCGTCGCCCTGTCGATGCGGCGGGGGAGCGCCGCATCGCGATGCCGCCATGCGGCGAGGGCCCGCCCGCCGCGCTCCCATCCCGCGACGCGCACGGGGACGAGCTCGCCGGCGTCGACGAGGTCGTCGACGGCGGCCAGCACGGCGCGGCGGTCGCGGATGCGATGGTAGTCGGCGAGATCGGAGGCCGTGGCGACCCCGCTCGCGCGCGCGGCGCGTCGCACGAGTTCTCGGATCGCGTCGGCGCGCGGGACGGCGCGGTCGAGAACGGCAGGCGGGAGCACGTGCGCCGCGAGAGCGTACCGCCGCTCGAACCCGGTTCTCCCCGCGATGGCGACCTCGCCGAAGCGCCACATCATCTCGAGGGCGCGCTTGACGTCGTCCCATCCCCACCATGGCCCACGGGCCGCCTGCACATCGCGCTCGATCTCCGCGGGGCGGAGCGGACCCCGGTCGGCGAGCTCGGTGCGCACCCAGTCGAGCGTCGCGCCGTTCTCCGCGTACCAGCTCCCGGGAGCGCTGTGCCGGTCGCGCATGTCGTCCATGCGGAACCGCCACAGCGCCCAGTCGTCGCGCGGCACGAAGGTCGCCTCGTGCGCGAGGTACTCCACGTACTCGGGAGTCGAGCTGCGCGTGCGCGGGCGCAGCACGAGCCCGTCGAGGACGGCGGGGTCGTACGGCCCCAGCCGCGAGAGGAGCGGCATGTAGTGGCTGCGCGCGAACACGTTCACGGAGTCGATCTGGAGCACGGCCATCCGCGCGAGCTCTGCGCGCACGCGGCGCGCGGTCACCGCCTCGGGACGGGGCCGACCGAACCCCTGCGCGGCGAGCGCGATGCGCCGCGCCTCGGCGGCGGAGAGGGAATCCTTCACGCCGCCACGCTACCGACGGCCGCCGACATGCTTCACGCCCACAGCGGAATACGCCGGGGATTAGGATGACGAGGATGAGCGACGCCACGTCCCGACACGGTCGCAAGGGCCTGCTCCGCCGCGCGCGCTCCGCCGCGCAGCCGGAGCCCGCGCCTCGCCCGTCGCCGTCCCCCGACGAGGTCCCGCCCGGCCTGCGCGTCGCGACCGCCTACGGATGGCGGTTCCTCGTCCTCGCGGGCGTCGTCGCCGTGATCGTCTGGCTCGTCATCGAGTTCAAGCTGCTCGTCATCCCGATCTTCGTCGCCACCCTCCTCACGGCGCTCGTCTACCCCGGCTTCTCCTGGATGCTCCGGCACCGCGTGCCGCGGGTCGTCGCCGTCATCGTCAGCGTGCTGGGGACGATCGCCGTCGTCGCCGGACTCATCTGGCTCGTCGTGTGGCAGATCTCGCAGCAGGCGGACGAGGTGCGCGACCGCATGGCCGGCTCCGTCACCCAGGTGCGCTCGTTCCTCCTCGACTCGGGTGTCGTCACGGCGCAGCAGATCGACGAGTTCTTCGCGGGATCGTTCTCGCTGGTGCAGGAGCAGGCCGACCTCCTCCTCAACGGCGCGCTCGCCGTCGGCACGACCGTGGGGCACTTCGCGACCGGCCTGCTGCTGTCGCTCTTCGTCCTCCTGTGCTTCCTCTTCGACGGCGCCGGCATCTGGCGCTGGACGGTCCGGCTGTTCCCGCGCGCCGCGCGCCCCGCCGCCGACGCCGCGGCGCGCAACGGCTGGACGACCCTCATCAACTACGCGCGCACGCAGATCATCGTCGCCACCATCGACGCCGTCGGCATCGGCCTGGGGGCGTTCCTGCTCGGCGTGCCGCTCGCCATCCCCATCGCCGTCATGGTGTTCCTGGGGGCGTTCGTGCCGTTCGTGGGCGCCATCGTCACGGGCGCGCTCGCCGTCGTCATCGCCCTCGCCTACAACGGCCTCTGGATCGGCGTCGCCATGCTGGCCGTCGTGCTGCTCGTGCAGCAGATCGAGAGCCACATCCTGCAGCCGCTCCTCATGGGGTCGGCGGTGAAGGTGCACCCCCTCGCGGTGGTGCTCGTCGTCGCGGGCGGATCGATGGTGGGCGGCATCGCGGGCGCCCTCTTCGCCGTCCCCGTGGCGGCGTTCGTCAACGTCGTCGCCGTCACCCTGAGCAGCGGCTCGTGGCGCACGGGGTCGGAGGTCCACGGAGACCTCATCTGGAGCACGGTCCCCAAGACCCTCGGACGCGCCGAGGACGACGAGGACGGGAAGGCACGATCATGACCCTGTCGGATGCGCATCCGCGCGGCACCGCACCCGCGCTGGAGGAGTTCGAGGAGGCCGCGCGGGGGCTCGCGGGGGTCGTCGAGCACACCCCCACCGAGTACTCGCAGCACCTCAGCGACCTCCTGGGCGTCCCCGTCCACCTCAAGCTCGAGAACCTGCAGCGCACGGGCTCGTTCAAGGTGCGCGGCGCGACCCATCGCCTGTCGCGGCTCAGCGCGCAGGAGCGGGCTCGCGGCGTCGTCGCGGCCTCGGCGGGGAACCACGCCCAGGGCGTCGCGCTCGCCGCGCAGCAGCTCGGCATCCCGGCCACCATCTACATGCCGCTCGGCGTCCCCGTGCCGAAGCTCCTCGCGACGAAGGGCTACGGCGCCGAGGTCGTCCTCGAGGGTGCGACGGTCGACGTCGGCCTGCGGCGCGCGGCCGAGCACGCCGAGCGCACGGGCGCCGTGCTCATCCACCCCTTCGACCACCGCGACATCATCGTGGGGCAGGGCACCCTGGGCCTCGAGATCCTCGACGACATCGAGGGCGTCGAGACGATCCTCCTCGGCATCGGCGGCGGCGGCCTCATCGCCGGCGTCGCCGCCGCCGCGAAGGCGAAGGCCGCGGCCGAGGGGCGGCGGATCCGCGTCATCGGCGTCCAGTCGGAGAACGCGGCGCCGTTCCCCGTGTCGCTCGCCGCGGGCGAGCCCGTGACGATCGAGACGAAGCCGACGATCGCCGACGGCATCCTCGTGTCTCGGCCGGGCGACGAGACATTCGCGCTCATCCGCGACCTCGTCGACGAGGTCGTGACGGTCACGGACGACGACATCGCGCGCGCGCTGCTCGTGCTGCTCGAACGCGCCAAGGTCGTCGTCGAGCCGGCGGGAGCCGTCGGCGTGGCGGCCATCCTCGCCGGGAAGGTGACATCGGCCGGGCCCACCGTCGCCGTGCTCTCGGGCGGCAACATCGACCCGCTCCTGCTCCAGCGCGTCGTCGCGCACGGTCTCGCGGCATCCGGACGCTACATGACCATCCGCGTCCCGCTGCCGGATCGCCCCGGCCAGCTCGCGCGGGTGTCGGAGCTGCTCGCGGAGGCGGGGGCGAACGTGATCGAGGTGCTCCACACCCGGCACGGCCAGGGGCTGCAGATCAGCGAGGTGATCCTGCAGATCTCCGTCGAGACCCGCGGCGAGGAGCACAAGCGCCTCACCCTGCAGATCCTCCGCGACGCCGGCTTCCGCCCCGAGATCCTTCCGGAGTGAGCGCAGACGACGACGGCCGCCCCCGCCTTCACAGGCTGATCGGGGCGGCCGTCGTCGTCTGCGTCGGACGTCAGCCCGTGAAGGTCTCCACCTTCACGATCTCGACGGGCACCGACTTGCCGTTGGGTGCCTGATACGACGTCTTGTCGCCCTCGGCGAGCCCGATGATCGCGGCGCCGAGCGGGCTCCGCTCGCTGTACACGTCGAGGTCGGTGCCGCCGGCGATCTCGCGGCTGCCGAGGAGGAAGCGCTCCTCGTCGCCGAAGACGATCGCCGTGACGACGGTGCCCGGCTCCACGACGCCGTTCGACTCGGGGGCCACGCCCACCTTGGCGTCCTTGAGGAGCGCCTGCAGCTGGCGGATGCGCGCCTCCTGCTTGCCCTGCTCGTCCTTGGCCGCGTGGTAGCCGCCGTTCTCGCGGAGGTCGCCCTCCTCGCGGGCGGCCTCGATGCGCTTCGCGATCTCCTCGCGGCCCGTCGTCGAGAGGTGCTCGAGCTCGGCGGCCAGGCGGTCGTACGCCTCCTGGGTCAGGAACGGGACCTGGGTGTCATCGGACACGGTCTGTCTCCTTCGTGCATGCGCGGCGCAGACGGCCGGCATATGTGACGACGCCCCGGCGAGCCGCCGGGGCGTCGAATGGACTTGAGGGTCGATCCTACGGAATCCAGCAGGACTTGACAATTCCGGTCGTCGCCTCGGCGACCGTCGGGACGGTCTCCGTGTACGACGCCGAGACGGCCTGCGCCGGGGGCAGCTCGACGATCCGCCATCCCACGACGCCGAACTCCTCGTCGAGCGCCTCGAGCGCGCACACGACGGGCGCGTCCGATGCCGACGTCACCTGGAACGTCACCTCGACCTCATGGTCGCCGTGCACCGCGAAGCCCGTGTCGTCGTAGTCGACCGACCCCGCGGCGTCGGCCATGGTCGACCAGGCGAACCACGCCAGGACGGCGGCAGCGATGACGCCGCCGACGATCCACGCGACGCGGGTCGATCCGCGCCGGGTGCGCCCGTAGCGGTCGTCGAGACGCTGCTGGATCGTCACGTCGTCGTCCTCTCAGGCGTCCGAACTAGGCTGATCACTCCAGGCTAGCCGCCTTTCCCGACGCTCTCGTCCGAGAGCCGCGTCCCTCCGAGGAGTCTTCGATGCCCGCTCTCGCCGTGCTCGCCGCCGCCACCCCGAGCCCGGTCCCGACCGTCGACCCCGACCTCGTCACGCCGGGCCCGCTCGGGTTCCTCACGATCGCGCTGCTCGTCGTCGTCGTCTTCCTGCTCGTCGCCGACATGCTCCGGCGGGTGCGCCGCGCGAAGTACCGCGAGGAGGCGAACGCCGTCCTCGATGCGGAGGAGGCGGCCGCGGCGGAGGCTCGCGCCGATGTCCCGGAGGGCGAGCGCGCGGACGACGCGGACGGCGGCGACGGCGCGGCTACGCCGGGCCGTTGAACGCGGGCCGGAGCGCGATGAGGAGCGCTCCCGTCCAGTGGCACAGGAACGCCAGCACGGTGCACACGTGGAAGATCTCGTGGAAGCCGAAGTGGCCGGGCCACGGGTTCGGGCGCTTCAGGGCGTACACGACGGCGCCGCCCGTGTAGAGCAGACCGCCGACGATGACGAGCACCATCATGGCGGCGCTCGCCTGGAACAGGTCGCCGAGGTACATCACGGCCGCCCATCCGAGGAGGAGGTAGAGCGCGACGTACAGCCACCGCGGCGCGCCGATCCAGAACACGCGGAAGAGGATGCCCAGCACCGCGCCGCTCCAGACGAGGACGAGCAGGAGTGTGCCCTTCTCCGGCGGGAGCGCCAGCACCCCGATGGGCGTGTAGGTGCCCGCGATCAGAAGCAGGATGTTGGCGTGGTCGATGCGCTTGAGGAGGAGCTTGGTCCGGGGCTTCCAGTCGAAGCGGTGGTAGACGGCCGAGTTGCCGAACAGCAGCAGCGACGACGCCATGAACACGGCGGACGCCCACTTGGCGGGCGCCCCCTGCGCGAGGCAGATGAGCACGATGCCCGCCGCGACGGCGACGGGGAAGGTGCCGGCATGGATCCATCCCCGCCAGGTCGGTCGGATCTCGACGTGCGCGTCGTGCTGCGCGGCGTCCATGAGCGGCAGCTGGGGCACTCCGTCGGGCGTCTGGGCGGGAGCGTCCTCGGGGTCGGTCATCCTCCGACAGTACGCGCCCGCGCATGCCGTCAACGGCACGCGGCGCCTCGGAGTACGCTCTGAGGGTGATCAGCGAGAGGTCTGCGGCGGGGAGAGGACCCCTCTACCGGCTCTACATCTCTCGCCTTCGGCGGCAGATCGACGCCGAGAAGGTGCCGCACCACGTCGCCATGATGATCGACGGCAACCGCCGCTGGGCGCGGCAGCTCGGCTTCGAGACGCCCGCGCACGGCCACCGCGCCGGCGCCGCCAAGATGCGCGAGTTCCTGGAGTGGTGCGACGAGATCGGCGTGGAGGTGGCCTCCCTCTACCTGCTGTCGCACGACAACCTCCGCAAGCGCGACAGCCGCGAGCTGCAGGACCTCATCGAAATCATCGCCGGTCTCGCCGGCCAGCTCTCGCGGCGGCGCGACTGGCGGGTGAAGCACGTGGGCCGTCTCGACGGGCTCCCCGACTTCCTCGTCGCCGCCATCCGCGACGCCGAGGAGCGCACGGCGGGGAACACGGGCCTCCATGTCAACCTCGCGATCGGCTACGGCGGGCGCCACGAGATCGTGGACGCCGTGCGCAGCATCATCCGCGTGCACGGGGCGGAGGGCGGGACGCTCGAGGATCTCGCCGCCCGGCTCACGCCGGAGGAGATCGCCGAGCACCTGTACACGGGCGGTCAGAAGGATCCCGACCTCGTCATCCGCACGAGCGGGGAGCAGCGGCTCAGCGACTTCCTGCTGTGGCAGAGCGCGCACAGCGAGTTCTACTTCCTCGAGGCGCTGGGCCCGGACCTGCGCGAGGTCGACTTCCTCCGTGCGATCCGCGACTTCGGATCGCGGGACCGGCGATTCGGCCGCTGACCGGCCAGGCCCGGTCGGAGCGCGCCTCTGCGAGAATGTACGGGTGAGCCCGATCGAAGACTTCTCCGCCACGTTCGCCGTCGAACCGGGGTATCTCGACTGGGCGGCGTTCGGACCGCTGGCCCCGAGCGTGCGCGAGGAGGCCGTCGCCGACCTCGAGCTGCTCGGCGCGGGCCGCGAGCGCGGCATCGGCCTCGTCGCCGGGCGCGTGGGAGAGGCACGCGAGCTCGTCGCCTCGCTGCTCGGGCTCGACCTCGCCGGCGTCGCCCTGCAGCCGTCGACGACGCACGGCATCGCGCAGGCCGTGTACGGCGTGTCGGGCGGGATCGTCGCCTCGCCGCGCGAGTTCCCCACCATCCCCGTGACGATCGTGCGCGCGGCGTCGGCGCGCGGCAGGGTCGTGCCGCAGTGGATCGACCCGGCGGAGCCGTTCGCCACGCCGCAGGCGATCGCCGCCGCTCTCGACGAGACGACGAGCGCCGTCGCCGTCAGCCTCGTCGACTTCCGCACGGGGTACCGCGCCGATCTCGCGGCGATCCGCGAGGTGATCGGCGAGGACCGCCTCCTCATCGTGGATGCTACCCAGGCGTTCGGGGTCGTCGACGTCGACTGGACGCCCGCCGACGTCGTCGCGGGCCACGGGTACAAATGGCTGCGCGCGGGGCGCGGCACGGGCTTCGCCTGGTACGGGCACCGTGCCAGGGTCGCGCTCGACCCCGTGCTCTCCGGGACGACGGGAACCGACCTCGACGACCTCCCGTTCGACGTCGTGCCCGCGCCGGCTCCCGCGCCCGACGGACGTGCGTTCACCGTGTCGCGGCCCGACCCGCTCGCCGCCGCGCGCCTCGCGTCCGCCCTCGGGGACGTCCAGCGCACGGGCGTCGACGTCATCGAGGCGGCGATCGCGGAGCGCGCGGAGCGCGTGATCGGGATCGCCGACGCGCACGGCATCGACGTCGTCACGCCGCGCGACCCGGCGCGCCGTGCCGGCATCGTCTCGCTCGACCCCGGCCAGCGCCACGTCGCGGCGCTCGGAGCGGCCCTCGCGAATGCGGGCGTCACCGTGACGGCGCGCACGGGGCTCGTGCGCATATCGGTGCATGCGGGGACGGACGACGAGTCGCTGCGGATGCTCGACGACGCCTGCGCCACGTTCGTGCAGACGCGGGTCGGCTGACGCCGCGGTTGTTCACGCGTTCGTCACATTCCGCCCGCGTGTCGGGATGGCGCGATCGGGACATGCGGCCGTAGCTTCGGATCACCGGGCAAGGCGCCCGGTCGGGTCGGCCGTCAGGACCACGACTCGTGACCCAGGTCGACTCGAAGGAGCCGGGCGGACGCCCGGGGTCGGGAGTGCGACATGGCCGGCACGACAGACGCGAGCACGGGCACCGTCAGGAGCACGACGAGGCGATCGGCGGCACGGAAGGCGCAGGATCTGCGCACCTACGTGCTCGACACCTCGGTTCTCCTGAGCGATCCGCGAGCCTTCTTCCGCTTCGCCGAGCACAGCGTGGTCATCCCCGTCGTGGTGATCACGGAGCTCGAGGGCAAGCGCCACGACCCCGAGCTCGGCTACTTCGCCCGCGCGGCTCTGCGACACCTCGACGAGCTCCGCGTCGAGCACGGCCGGCTCGATTTCCCGGTCCCCGTGGGGGATGGCGGCACCCTCCGTGTCGAGCTCAACAACACCGATCCGACGGTGCTGCCGAGCGGCATGCGCCTCGCCGACAACGACAGCCGCATCCTCGCGGTCGCCGCGCATCTCGCGCAGGACGGCCAGAGCGTCACGATCATCTCCAAGGACCTGCCCATGCGCGTCAAGGCGGCGTCGCTGGGCCTCACGGCCGAGGAGTACCTCGCCGAGCAGGCGGTCGACTCCGGCTGGACGGGGATCTCGACGCTGCAGCTGTCGGGCGACGACATGGCCGACCTGTACGAGACGGAGGTCGCCGTCCACGCCGACGCCGTCGGCCTCCCCATCAACACGGGTCTCGTCATCCAGTCGGAGCGCGGGTCGGCGCTCGGGCGCGTGACGGGCGAGGGCGAGCTGCGGCTCGTCCGCGGCGACCGCGACGTGTTCGGCTTGCACGGGCGCTCCGCCGAGCAGCGCATCGCGATCGACCTGCTGCTCGATCCGTCCGTCGGCATCGTGTCGCTGGGCGGACGCGCGGGAACGGGCAAGTCGGCGCTCGCGCTCTGCGCCGGGCTGGAGTCGGTCCTCGAACGCCAGCACCAGAAGAAGGTGATCGTCTTCCGGCCGCTCTTCGCGGTGGGAGGTCAGGAGCTCGGCTACCTGCCCGGAGACCAGGCGGAGAAGATGAACCCGTGGGGCCAGGCCGTCTTCGACACGCTGGGGTCGGTGGTGTCGCAGAACGTCCTGGACGAGGTCGTCGAGCGGGGGCTCCTCGAGGTGATGCCGCTCACGCACATCCGAGGACGGTCGCTGCACGACGCCTTCGTGATCGTCGACGAGGCGCAGTCGCTCGAGCGCAACGTGCTGCTCACCGTGCTGAGCCGGATGGGCCAGAACTCCCGCGTCGTCCTCACGCACGACGTGGGGCAGCGCGACAACCTCCGCGTCGGCCGCCACGACGGCATCGCGAGCGTGATCGAGACGCTCAAGGGGCACGACCTCTTCGGCCACGTGACCCTGACGCGCAGCGAGCGCTCCGCGATCGCGGCGCTCGTGACCGACCTGCTGGAGGTCGGGGAGCTGTCCTGACGGCACGGCGATCCGCTCGGCGGCGGCGGGGCCCAACCGCCCCC
>NZ_JBSHGQ010000061.1:0-15335 GCF_053617895.1 Microbacterium sp. NPDC055683
CCCGGGAAGCCGGGCGGGCACAGGACGCTCGCACGTCCAGGCGGGGTGCTCCCGGGGTCAGGCGAGCGCGCGCCCGCCGTAGTCGGCGCCGATCGCCTCGGCGCAGGCGAGCAGGTCGGGCACGAGCTCGTCGACCGACGCGCCGCGCAGATGCGAGGCGTGCACCGAGACGTTGAGAGCCGCGAGCACGTCGGCGCCGCGGCGCACGGGGACCGCGAGCCCCCGCAGGCCGTCGTCGAGCTCCTGCGAGACGAAGCTCCATCCCTGCGCCCCGACCCGTGCGATCTCTGTCCGCAGCTCGGCGGGCGTCGAGATCGTGTGGTCGGTGAACGGCCGGACCTCCACGCGGTCGAGCAGGGCAGCGCGCGCCTCGTCCGGCAGCGCCGCGATGAGCACGCGGCCCATCGACGTCGCCCACGCCGGGAGCCGCCGACCGACGTTGACGGTGACGGAATGCAGACGCGGCGCCGCGACGCGGGCGATGTAGACGACCTCGTCGCCGTCGAGCACGCTGAGCGTCGCCGACTCGTCGAGCCGGTGGGCGAGCGCCGTCAGGTGCGGATGCGCGATCTTCGGCAGATCGAGCCCCGCGAGGAATCCCGCACCGAAGTCGAGCACGCGCGGCGTCAGCTCGAAGGCCGGGCCGTCCGTCGCGACGTAGCCGAGGTCGACGAGCGTGAGCAGGAAACGTCGGGCGGCCGCGCGGGTGAGGTCGGTCGCCTCGGCGACCTGCGTCACCGTGAGACGCGGCTGCGTCGCACGGAACGCGAGCAGCACGGCGAGCGTCTTCTCCGCGGACTTCACGAAGTAGGCCGGATCGCGGTCGTCTGACACGGGGACCTCCTAGCGACGCGCGGCCGGCTGGCGGCGCGTCCGTTCGAACTGCGCGGCGAGGCGGACGGCGGCGTTGGGCGCCCCGAACCCGTCGTAGCCGCCCTGCCGCTCCACCACCTCGAAGAACATCCTGCCGACGGTCGCGGTGTAGAAGTGCAGGAACGCGCCGTCGTCGTCCCTGTCGTACAGGAGGTCGAGCTCCCGCAGCGTCGAGAGCAGGTCGTCCGGGAGCGCGTACCGTGCCGCGAGGTCCTCGTAGTAGTTGTCGGGCACGGCGAGGAACTCCATGCCCGCGTCCCGCGCCGCGCGGGCGACCGCGACGACGTCGTCGGTGGCGAGGGCGATGTGCTCGGGGTAGCGGCTGGCCGTGTCGAGCACCTGCGGCACGATGTTGAGGGCGAGCCGGATGCCGCCGCTCTCGAGCACCTGGCTGCGCACGAGCCCGACGGGGCTCGGCACCTCCGTCGACGGACGCGAGCGCAGCTGCAGAACGGCGTCGTAGAACAGGACGGACTCGTCGAAGGCATCCCACGGCTGGGCGAGGTTCACGTGGTCGATGCCGCGGATGCGCCCGGCGTCGGCCGTCGGCGCCGGGCCGAACTCGGCCGTCCAGACCGGGTCGTCGGAGGCAGGGGAGAAGAACACGGTGATGCCGTCGGGGGCGGCGACGCCGACCAGGGGCGCCTCGTCGGCGGTGTGATGACGGGGGACGGCGACCGCTTGGAGGGCGAGCGCCCTCTCGAGCGCCCGGTCCGGGTCGGCGCTCTGCACGCCCAGGGCGGAGATCGACGCCGCCACGCCGCGCGCCTGCTGGCCGTTGAGCACGATGCGCGCGTCGCCCTGCGTCCACAGCTGCACGGGCTTGCGGCGATGCTGCCCGCGGAAGGAGAAGCCGAGCTGGTCGAGGAGCTGGGCGACCGCCTCCGGCTCCTCGGTGCGGATCTCCGCGAAGTCGAGCCGGGTCGGTGCGGGGGTCGGCGGAAGCGCGTCGAGCGCCATCCGCTGCGGCGGATCGCCCGCGAGGGCGGAGGCCGCCCTGTCCTGCAGCCAGCGGAGCGATCGCAGGCCGTCGCGTGCCGTGGCGACGGCGTCGGACTGCCGGAACGTGTCGTTGAAGATCTCGAGCGACACCGGTCCGTCGTAGCCCGCCCGCACGAGGTGCGCGAGGAAGGCCGGAAGATCGAACACGCCCTGCCCCGGGAACAGCCGGTAGTGCCTGCTCCACGACAGCACGTCCATGGTGAGGGCGGGCGCGTCGGCGAGCTGGACGAAGAAGATCCGATCCGGGTCGATGGACTCGATGCCCGATGGATCGTCGCCGCGCGACAGGATGTGGAAGCTGTCCAGGCATGTTCCGACGGCGGGATGGCCGGCGAGCTCGACGATGCGCTGCGCATGGCGGTAGGTGCTCACGTACGTGCCCCACGCGAGCGCCTCGTAGGCGATTCGCACGCCGTGCCGCTGCGCGAGCTCGCCGAGGCGGCGGAGCTGGCCGGCGATGACGTCGTCGTCGTGGATCGTGATGGTCGCGACGTTCGAGCACACGAGCATCGTGTCGATGCCGAGGCGGTTCATGAGGCGGAACTTCGTCTCGGCGCGCCGCAGGTTCTCCTGGAAGACGTCCTCCGTGACGCCGTCGGCGTCGCGGAACGGCTGATAGAGATCGAGCGAGAGCCCGAGCCGCGCGGCGAGGGCGCGGATCTCCTCGGGCGACAGCGGGGAGACGACGAGGTCCTGCTCGAAGATCTCGATGCCATCGAAGCCCGCCGCGGCGCAGGCGTGCATCTTCTCCTCGAGCGTGCCCGACAGGCAGACGGTCGCGATCGACGTGCGCATCAGCGCCCCTCCTCGATCATCGCGAGGAAGTGGGCACGCATCCGCTCGGCATCGGGTTCGCGCCCCGTGAACAGGCGGAACGCGTCGACCGCCTGGCCCACGGCCATCCGCCCGCCGTCGAGCACGCGGCATCCGCGCTCGCGTGCGGCGCGCACGAGAGCGGTCTCCACGGGCCGGTAGACGACGTCGGCGACCCACTGCGCAGGCGAGAGCAGCGCGGGGTCGATGGGCGTGCCGGGATGGTGGTGCATGCCGATCGGCGTGCACTGCACGACGCCCGTGGCGCGGCGGATGGCATCGGCCTCGGCCGTGCCCGCGACGACGTCCGCGTCGGGGAAGAGGGCGCGCATCGTGTCGGCGAGCGACGCGGCCCGCGCACCGTCGAGGTCGGCGATGACGAGCCGCCGCGCGCCGGACGAGAGCAGGGCGTAGGCGACGGCGGATCCCGCGCCTCCCGCGCCGACCTGCAGCACGTCGGCGAGATCGGCGCCGGGGAGGCCGTCGCGCAGCGCCCCCGCGAAGCCGGAGAAGTCGGTGTTGTGGCCGACGGACGCCCCGTCGCGGAGGACGACCGTGTTGACGGCGCCGAGTCGGCGCGCATCGTCGGACAGCTCGTCGAGGTGCGCGAGCACGAGCTGCTTGCACGGGTGCGTGATGTTGAACCCCGTGAACCCGAGGTCGCGGCCGGCGCGCAGCAGGTCGCCGACATCGGAGGGCGCCCGGCCGATGCGGCCGAGGTCGATCGGCCGGTAGAGGTAGCGGACGCCCTGTGCGTCGCCCTCGCGCTCGTGCATGGGCGGGGTGAGGGATGGATCGACGCCGTCTCCGATGAGGCCGACGAGGAACGACTCCTGCAGGGTGCTCACGATTCCGACTCCTTTGCACGGGGGCGTGATGGCGCTACAGTGGAGTGTACGGAATACGTACATGTGTGCGCAATCCGCGCAACTCGGTTCAAAGGAGAACAATGACGAATCACAGCGAGGGCGTGCCGACGGGGTCCGGGCCGTCGACGACGACGGTGATCGCCGCGCAGCGCACGCCCGTCAAGGCCGCCGTGGCCTCGTTCATGGGCAGCGCCGTCGAGTACTACGACTTCTTCATCTTCGGCTCGGCCGCGGCGCTCATCTTCCCGCACATCTTCTTCCCCGACACGGGCACGTCGGCGTACATCATGTCGCTCGCGACGTTCGGGTTCGCCTACATCGCGCGCCCCGTCGGTGCCGTGTTCCTCGGCCACTTCGGCGACCGCATCGGCCGCCGCAAGGTGCTCATGTTCACGCTCCTCACGATGGGCTTCGCGACATTCCTCATCGGGTGCCTCCCGACCTTCTCGCAGGTGGGATGGCTCGCGCCGATCCTCCTCGTCTTCGCGCGTCTGCTGCAGGGGCTGTCGGCGGCGGGGGAGCAGGCCGGCGCGTCGTCGCTCACCCTCGAGCACGCCCCCGACGACCGCCGGTCGTTCTTCACGTCGTGGACGCTCACGGGGACGCAGGGCGGCCAGATCCTCGCGGCGATGGCGTTCATCCCCGTCTCCGCGCTGCCCGACGACGTGAAGTACAGCATCGGATGGCGCGTGCCGTTCTGGCTGTCCGCCGTCATCGTCGTCGTCGCGTTCTTCATCCGCCGCACGCTCGAGGAGACGCCCGAGTTCGAGGCCAACAAGCGCAAGAACGAGATCGCTCGGCTGCCGCTCGGCGTGCTCCTGCGCGACCACTGGCGCGACGTGCTGCGCGTCGTCCTGTGCGCGACGATCGCCGCCGTGTCCACGGTGTACGGCACGCTCGCGATCTCGTACGGCAAGGAGGTCGGCGGGCTCTCGGAGACGACCGCGCTCTGGCTCGTCGTGGTCGGCAACGCCGTCGCGCTCCTCACCCAGCCGCTCTTCGGGATGCTCGCCGACCGCATCGGCCGCAAGCCCGTCTTCATCTACGGCGCCCTCATGGCCGCGGCCGTGATGCCGTTCTACCTGCAGTCGATGCAGGTCGACGCGCCCGCGCTGCAGTTCGCGCTGTCGATCCTCGTGTTCTCCTGCGGGTACGCCGCCGCCAACGCCGTCTGGCCGAGCTTCTACGCGGAGATGTTCTCCTCGAAGGTGCGCTTCTCGGGCCTCGCGATCGGCACGCAGCTCGGCTTCCTCATGGCCGGGTTCGCGCCGTCCATCGTCACGGCCCTCGGGGGCCTCGGCGAGGACGGCTGGATCCCGACGTCGATCTTCACGGCCGTCATCGCGGTGGTCGCCGCCACCTCGGCGCTCACCGCCCGCGAGACCTTCCGCGTCCCGACGCGGCAGCTCGGACTGCGCTGAGCGGCACGGGCGGGGCGGTGAGCCGTCCCGCCCGTGCTACCGTCATCCCATGACCTCGCCCGCGACCGCTCCGGTGCTCCCTCCGAGCACCGCCGTCGCGCCCCGACGTCTCCGCGGCCGCCGAATCTAGGCGACACCGCGAGATCTCCGCGCGCCCGCGCGGTCCGTCGACCGGTGTCGCCGTCTCCGGCCCCCGCTCACGGACAATAAGGTAGAAGTCATGTCGTATTCGGTCGCCGTCTCCGGCGCTTCGGGCTATGCCGGCGGCGAGCTGCTCCGCCTGCTCGCTGACCACCCCGACATCGAGATCCGCACGGTCACCGCGCACTCGAACGCCGGACAGCCCCTCATCCAGCACCAGCCGCACCTCCGCTCGCTGTCGCACCTCGTCCTCGAGGAGACCACCCCGGAGAAGCTCGCGGGGCACGACATCGTGTTCCTCGCCCTCCCGCACGGCCAGTCGGGTCAGTACACCGACGCGCTCGGCGACGCCGCGCTCGTCATCGACTGCGGCGCCGACCACCGGCTGACCGACGCCGACGACTGGGCGGCCTTCTACGGAGGAGCCTTCCACGAGCCGTGGACCTATGGCGTGCCCGAGCTCGTCGTGGACGGGGCGAAGCAGCGCGAGCGGCTCGTCGGCGCGACGCGCATCGCCGCCCCCGGCTGCAACGCGTCGACCGTCGCGCTGAGCCTCGCCCCCGGAGTCGCCGCGGGCGTCGTCGACGCCTCCGACATCGTGAGCGTGCTCGCCGTCGGGCCGTCGGGAGCAGGCAAGAGCCTCAAGACGAACCTCCTCGGCGCCGAGCTGCTCGGCACGGCGAACCCGTACGCGGTCGGCGGCTCGCACCGGCACATCCCCGAGATCCGGCAGGCGCTGCGCGGAGCCGGCGCGACGGGCGACATCCGCATCTCCTTCACGCCCGTCCTCGTGCCGATGTCGCGCGGCATCCTCGCGACGTCGACGGCGCCCATCGCGGACGGCGCGACCGACGCGCAGATCCGCGGGGCGTGGGAGGACGCCTACGGCGACGAGACCTTCGTGCAGCTCCTCCCGGAGGGCCAGATGCCGCGCACGGCCGACGTGATCGGCGCGAACACCGCGCTCATCGGCCTCGCGATCGACCGTGCCGCGAACCGCGTGGTCGTCGTGGGCGCCGTCGACAACCTCGCCAAGGGCACGGCGGGCGCCGCCATCCAGTCGATGAACATCGCGCTCGGCCTCCCGGAGAGCCGCGCACTGACCGTGAACGGAGTGGCGCCGTGAGCGTGACCGCACCCGCAGGATTCGAGGCGGCAGGCGTCGCCGCCGGGCTCAAGTCCACCGGCAAGCCCGACGTGGCCGTCGTCGTCAACCGCGGACCGCTCAAGGTCGGAGCCGCCGTGTACACGTCGAACCGCGCGAAGGCCAACCCGATCCTCTGGTCGCAGGAGGCCATCAAGGGCGGCGCGATCGAGGCCGTCGTGCTGAACTCGGGAGGGGCGAACTGCTTCACGGGAGCGTTCGGCTTCCAGACGACCCACCAGACGGCGGAGAAGGCCGCCGAGCTCCTCGGCGTCGGCGCGGTCGGCATCCAGGTGTGCTCGACGGGCCTCATCGGCACAGGCGACGAGGTCTTCCGCGCGAAGGTCCTCGACGGCACGGCGAAGGCCGTCGCGGCCCTCAGCGCCGACGGGGGCGCCGACGCGGCGCGCGCGATCATGACGACCGACACGGTGCCGAAGACCGCCGTGCACGAGGGATCCGGATGGACCATCGGCGGCATCGCGAAGGGCGCGGGGATGCTCGCGCCCGGGCTCGCGACGATGCTCGTCGTCCTCACGACGGATGCCGTGCTCGACGTGCCGGCTGCCGACGCGCACCTGCGCGCCGCGACGCGCGTGAGCTTCGACCGGCTCGACTCCGACGGCTGCATGTCGACGAACGACCAGGTCACGCTGCTCGTGAGCGGTGCCTCCGGGACGACCCCCGATCCCGAGGAGTTCGCCGCCGCGCTCGCGGGCGTGTGCGCCGATCTCGCGCGGCAGCTGCAGGCCGACGCAGAGGGAGCGAGCCACGCCATCGCGATCGAGGTCGTCGGCGCCGCCAGCGAGGAGGACGCCGTGGAGGTCGGGCGCTCCGTCGCCCGCAACAACCTCTTCAAGGCGGCCATCTTCGGCAACGACCCGAACTGGGGTCGCGTGCTCGCCGCGATCGGCACGACCGAGGCCGAGTTCGACCCCTACGACGTGGACGTCTCGATGAACGGCGTGCGCGTCTGCACGCAGGGCGGCCCCGACCGGCCCCGCGAGGACGTCGACCTGTCGACGCGCGACACGCACGTGCTCATCGACCTGCGCGTCGGCACGGCGACCGCGACCATCCTCACCAACGACCTCACGCACGACTACGTCCACGAGAACAGCGCGTACTCCTCATGACACCCATCGACCTCCAGGACACGAGCCCCGAGGAGGCGTCCTTCAAGGCGTCCACCCTCATCGAGTCGCTGCCATGGCTCAAGCAGTACCGCGACCAGATCGTCGTCGTGAAGTACGGCGGCAACGCGATGATCTCGGAGGAGCTGCAGGACGCGTTCGCCGCCGACATCGCCTACCTCCGCTACGTCGGCATCAAGCCCGTCGTCGTGCACGGCGGCGGACCGCAGATCTCCAGCATGCTCGACAGGCTGGCCATCCCGAGCGAGTTCAAGGGCGGCTACCGCGTCACGAGCACCGAGGCGATCTCGGTCGTGCGGATGGTCCTCACCGGCCAGATCAACCCGCAGCTCGTGGCGAAGATCAATTCGCACGGCCCCTTCGCCGTCGGCGTCTCCGGCGAGGACGCGGGACTCTTCGGAGGCCGTCGGCGCGGGGTCTACATCGACGGTGTCGAGGAGAGCCTCGGCCGTGTGGGAGACGTCGTGCGGGTCGACCCGACGCCCGTGCTCGACCAGCTCGCAGCCGACCGGATCCCCGTCGTCGCGGGCGTCGCGCCCGATCTCGACAACCTCGGACAGACCCTCAACATCAACGCCGACGCCGCCGCATCCGCCCTCGCCGTCGCCCTCGGCGCCCGCAAGCTCGTCGTGCTGACCGACGTGCCGGGGCTCTACGCCGACTGGCCCAACCGCGACTCGCTCGTCTCGCACATCAAGGCGGGGGAGCTGCGGGAGATGCTGCCGCGTCTCGAGTCGGGGATGATCCCGAAGATGCAGGCGTGCCTCGACGCGGTCGACGGCGGCGTGCCGACGGCCGCCATCATCGACGGACGGGTGCCGCACTCGGTGCTCGTCGAGCTGTTCACCAGCAAGGGAATCGGAACGGAGGTGGTGGCCTCGTGACCACCTGGCAGGATGACGCGACGCGCGATCTCATGAGCCTCGGCGGGCGCCTCGCGCTGATCGAGCGCGGCGAGGGATCCTCCGTCTGGGACGCCGACGGGCGTCGCTACCTCGACTTCCTCGGCGGCATCGCCGTCAACAGCCTCGGCCACGCCCATCCGGTGTTCGTCGACGCCGTGTCACGGCAGGCGGCGACGCTGTCGCACGTGTCGAACTACTTCGCGAGCCCCGCGCAGCTCGAGCTCGCCGCGCGCCTGAAGCGCCTCGCGGGGACGGGCGACGAGGGCCGCGTCTTCCTCGCGAACTCGGGCACCGAGGCCAACGAGATGGCCATCAAGCTCGCGCGTCTGCACGGCGGCGCGACCGGCAAGTCGACCATCCTCGTCCTGAACGGCGCCTTCCACGGGCGAACCATGGGGGCGCTGTCGATCACGCCGAAGGCCGCCTACCGCGATCCGTTCGAGCCCGTGCTGCCGGGCATCACGGCGATCGACGCGACGATCGACGCTCTCGAGGCCGCGTTCGACGACTCCGTCGTCGCTCTCATCGCGGAGCCGATCCAGGGCGAGGCGGGTGTCGTCCCGCTGCCGGCGGGGTTCCTCGCGCGGGCCCGCGAGCTCACCGCATCGCACGGCGCTCTGCTCATCCTCGACGAGGTGCAGACGGGCTCCGGCCGGACGGGCGACTGGTTCGCCTTCCAGCGCGAGGGCATCGTCCCCGACGCCGTCACGGTCGCGAAGAGCATCGCCGGCGGGTTCCCGCTCGGCGCGCTCATCACCTTCGGCGCCGCAAGCGACCTGTTCTACCCCGGCACGCACAATTCGACGTTCGGGGGCAATCCGCTCGCGAGCGCCGTGGCGAACGCCGTGCTGGGGCACATCGAGTCGGAGGGGCTGCTGGCGAACGTGACGGCGCGCGGCGCCGAGCTGCGCGCGGGAGTCGAGGGGATGCCGCTCGTCGCCGGCACGCGCGGCGCCGGCCTCCTCATCGGCATCGTGCTGAGCTCGCCCGTCGCGAACGAGGTGCGCCAGGCCGCGCACGAGCGCGGGCTCATCGTCAACGCCCCCGCGGCCGACGTCATCCGCATCGCCCCGGCCTACACGATCGGCGACGACGAGGTGGCCGAGTTCCTGTCCCTGTTCCGCGAGGCGCTCGCCGCCGTCGCCACCACCATCCCGACCCCGACGGAGACCCCCGCATGACCCGCCACTTCCTGCGCGACGACGACATCACGCCCGCCGAGCAGGCCGAGATCCTCGACCTCGCCGCCGAGCTGAAGAAGGACCGCTGGGCGGACAAGACCCTCGCGGGCCCGCAGACGGTCGCGGTCATCTTCGACAAGTCCTCCACCCGCACGCGCGTGTCGTTCGCGGTGGGCATCGCCGACCTCGGCGGCACGCCGCTCATCATCACGACCGCGAGCAGCCAGCTGGGCGGCAAGGAGACGCCGGCCGACACGGCGCGGGTACTGGAGCGCCAGGTGGCGGCGATCGTGTGGCGCACCTACGCGCAGAGCGGCCTCGAGCAGATGGCGGAGGGCACGCGCGTGCCCGTCGTCAACGCGCTCAGCGACGACTTCCACCCCTGCCAGCTGCTCGCCGACCTGCTCACGATCCGCGAGCACAAGGGGGAGCTGAAGGGGCTCACGCTGTCGTTCTTCGGCGACGGCCGCAGCAACATGGCGCACTCGTACGCGCTCGCCGGCGTGATGGCGGGCATGCACGTGCGGATCGCCTCGCCCGTCGACTACGCGCCGCGCGAGGCCATCGTCTCCGACGCCGACCGCATCGCGCAGCAGACCGGGGGATCGGTCACGCTCCTCACCGATCCCCTCGAGGCGGCGGCAGGCGCCGACGTCGTCGTGACCGACACGTGGGTGTCGATGGGCAAGGAGGAGGAGAAGCTCGCCCGGCTGCGCGATCTCGGCGAGTACAAGGTCACCCCCGAGTTCATGGCCCTCGCCGACGACGAGGCGATCTTCATCCACTGCCTCCCCGCCGATCGCGGTTACGAGGTCGACGCCGCCGTCATCGACGGACCCCAGAGCGTCATCTGGGACGAGGCGGAGAACCGCCTGCACGCGCAGAAGGCCCTCCTCGTGTGGCTGCTGCGCCAGGCGGCCTGACGGCCTGGATCCGGACCCGTCGGGCGCGGCTCGACGGGTCCGACCGCGCGGCCGGGATCGACCTCGCGCGCGGCATCGCGGTGATCGGCATGTTCGCCGCGCACCTCCTCGACACCGCCGACCTCTCCTGGGATGACCCCGCGACGTGGTCGGACGTCGTCAACGGACGCTCGTCCATCCTGTTCGCGACGCTGGCCGGCGTCTCGCTCGCCCTCGTCTCCGGGGGAGCGCACCCCGTCGCGGGGGAGCGGCTGCGCGTCGCACGCGGACGCATCGCCGTCCGCGCGGTCAGCGTCTGGGCGGTCGGCATCGCGCTCATCGCGCTCGACACCCCCGTGTACGTGATCCTGCCGGCGTACGGCATCCTCTTCCTGCTGGCGCTGCCGCTCATGCGGTTCGGCGCGCCCGCGCTCTTCGCGATCGCCGGCGGTGTCGCCCTCGTCGCGCCGTTCCTGCTGTGGGCCCTGTCGAGCGGGGGCGGACCGGCGACGCCCCTCGGCGAAGTGCTCGTCCAGGTCACGGGCTGGCACTACCCGTTCGTGCTGTGGATCGCGTTCGTGGCCGCCGGGCTCGGCATCGGCCGGATGGCGCTCGACCGGGCGTCGACGGCGCTCTCGCTCGTGCTGATCGGAACCGCACTCGCGCTCCTCGGGTACGGTGCGCTCGCGCCGTGGAGGGAGGCCGTGCCGTCGGACGGCGCCTGGGCGTTCGCGCTGTCCGCGGATGCGCACTCCAGCGGCGTCGCCGAGGCGCTGGGATCGGGCGGCGTCGCGATGGCCGTCATCGGGGCGTGCCTGCTCGTCTGCCGCACCCCGGCGAGATGGCTGCTGTGGCCGCTGCGCGCGGTCGGTTCGATGCCGCTCACGGCATACGCGGCCCAGCTCGTGGCGTGGGCCGTGCTGCAGCCCGAGCCGACGGTGCTGCAGCTCGGCTCGGACCTCGTCGCGTTCCGCGCGACCGAGCCGTTCTGGCCCCTCACGATCGCCACCGTCATCGGGTGCACGCTGTGGGCGCTGCTCGTCGGCCGCGGGCCTCTCGAAGCGGCGATCGGATGGCTCTCCCGCACGCTCGTGCCCGGTGCAGACCGCCGAGACTAGCGTCCGTCGTCGAAGCCAGCGTTCCCCGCAGGAGTGTCGACGACCAGGGCTGGTCTCGGCGGGTTCGGGCCGGGAGCGGGCGCCGACTACGCTGGTTGGGTGAGCACAGGCGAGACGCGCGGGACGAACGAGGGCGCCCTCTGGGGCGGACGCTTCGCAGGGGGGCCGAGCCCCGAGCTGCAGGAGCTGAGTCGTTCGACACACTTCGACTGGCAGCTCGCGCTCTACGACATCCGCGGTTCGCACGCGCACGCGACGGCGCTCGAGGCGGCGGGGTATCTGACCGCCGACGAGGCCTCCGCGATGCACGCGGGCCTCGACGCGCTCGCCGAGAAGGTGCGCACGGGCGCGCTGCAGCCGCGGCCATCCGACGAGGACGTGCACGGCGCTCTCGAGACGGCGCTGCTCGACGAGGTCGGCGCGGAGCTCGGCGGACGGCTGCGCGCCGGCCGCAGCCGGAACGACCAGATCGCGACGCTCATCCGCCTGTACCTCATCGACCACGCGGCGGTGATCGCGCGCGAGCTCGTCCAGCTCGTCGACGCACTCGTCGCGCAGGCGGAGGCGCATGCCACGGCCATCCTGCCCGGCCGGACCCACCTGCAGCACGCGCAGCCCGTGCTGCTCGCCCACCATCTGCAGGCGCACGGATGGCCCATCGTGCGCGACCTGGAGCGCCTGCGCGACTGGCGCGCCCGCGCGGGGGTCTCGCCGTACGGCGGGGGAGCGCTCGCCGGTTCGACGCTGGGCCTGGATCCGGCGCTCGTCGCGCGGGAGCTCGGCCTCGACCGTCCCGCGGAGAACTCGATGGACGGCACGGCCGCGCGCGACGTCGTGGCGGAGTTCGCGTACATCGCCGCTCAGATCGGCATCGACCTGTCGCGTCTCGCGGAGGAGGTCATCCTCTGGAACACGCGCGAGTTCGGGTTCGTGACGCTCGACGACGGGTACTCGACGGGGTCGAGCATCATGCCGCAGAAGAAGAACCCCGACATCGCCGAGCTCGCGCGCGGCAAGTCGGGGCGCCTGCTCGGCAACCTCGCCGGGCTGCTCGCGACGTTCAAGGCCCTCCCGCTCGCCTACAACCGCGATCTGCAGGAGGACAAGGAGCCCGTCTTCGACTCGATCGCGACGCTCGAGGTGCTGCTCCCCGCGTTCACGGGGATGGTCGCGACGCTCCGCTTCGACACCGAGCGGATGGCCGCACTGGCGCCGGAGGGCTTCTCGCTGGCGACCGACGTGGCCGAGTGGCTCGTGAAGCAGCGCGTGCCGTTCCGCGATGCGCACGAGATCTCGGGCGCGCTCGTCCGCGCGTGCGAGGAGCAGGGGATCGGCCTGGAGGACGCCTCCGACGAGCTGCTCGCGTCCGTGTCGCCGCACCTCTCGCCCGAGGTGCGGTCCGTGCTGTCGATCGAGGGATCCGTGGCCTCCCGGTCGGGTGTCGGCGGCACGGCGCCGGTGCGCGTCGCGGAGCAGCGCGCCGAGCTCGTCGCGCGCACGCAGGCCGTCGCCCACGCGCTCGGGCTCTGAGGGCCGGGCGCGGCTCCGGCGGCGGCGACGCGCACGGCTGGTCGACCGCGACGCCCTAGGCTGGAGGGCATGACTGTACCCGCAACCCCCGTTGCCGTGCAGACGAACGATCCCTCTTTCGAGACCATCTGGGATGAGCTCGTCTGGCGCGGCCTCGTGCACGTGTCGACCGATCCGGAGGCTCTCCGCGAGCTGCTCGCGGGCGAGCCGATCGTGTATTACTGCGGGTTCGACCCGACGGCGCCGAGCCTGCACCTCGGCAACCTCGTGCAGCTGCTGACGATGCGCCGCATCCAGCTCGCCGGCCACCGCCCGCTCGGGCTCGTCGGGGGTTCCACGGGCCTCATCGGCGACCCGCGCCCGACGGCGGAGCGGACGCTCAACACCCCCGAGACCGTGGCCGACTGGGTGTCGAAGCTGCAGGCGCAGGTCGAGCGGTTCCTCAGCTTCGAGGGCGAGAACGCCGCGCGCATCGTCAACAACCTCGACTGGACGGCGCCGCTGTCGGCGATCGACTTCCTGCGGGAGATCGGCAAGCACTTCCGCGTCGGCACGATGCTGAAGAAGGACGCCGTCAGCGCGCGGCTCAACTCCGACGCCGGCATCAGCTACACCGAGTTCAGCTACCAGATCCTGCAGGGCATGGACTTCCTCGAGCTCTTCCGCCAGTACGGCTGCGTGCTGCAGACGGGCGGCAGCGACCAGTGGGGCAACCTCACGAGCGGCACCGACCTCATCCACCGGGTCGAGGGGCGATCGGTGCATGCCATCGGCACGCCCCTCATCACGAACAGCGACGGCACGAAGTTCGGCAAGAGCGAGGGCAACGCCATCTGGCTCGACGCCGCGATGTGCAGCCCTTACGCGATGTACCAGTTCTGGCTCAACACCGACGACGCCGACGTCATCGCGCGGCTCAAGGTGTTCACGTTCCTGAGCCGCGCCGAGATCGACGAGTACGCCGAGCTCGTGGCGGCGGAGCCGTTCCGCCGCGCGGCGCAGAAGCGCCTCGCGCTCGAGGTGACGACGACGGTGCACGGTGCCGCGGCCACGCAGTCGGCGATCGAGGCTTCGGAGGCGCTGTTCGGCAAGGGCGATCTCGCCGCGCTCGATGCGGAGACGCTCGGGTCCGCGCTGCGGGAGCTCCCGCACGCCGACGTCGCCACCGGCACGACGGTCGTGGAGGCGCTCGTCGCGACGGGGCTCGTCGTCTCGGCGTCGGAGGCGCGCCGCGCCATCGCGCAGGGCGGCGTGTCACTCGACGGGGCGAAGGTCGAATCGGACGATGCGACCGTGAGCGGATCGCTGCCGGGCTCGGTCTCGGTGCTGCGGCGAGGCAAGAAGGCTCTCGCCGGCCTGTTCGTCGGCTGACGCCGACCATCCGTGCCGAAGGGCGCGCCTCCTCCGGGGGCGCGCCCTTCGGCGCATCCGGGGGATGCCCGGGGCGGTGGGTGGTGGGGGCGGTGGTCTGCTTCCGGTGCGCGGCTTTCGGTGCGCGGCGTGCTCAGCGGTGCGCGCGGTGCATGGCGGTGCGTGTGGTGGATGCCTGTGCGTGTGTGCGTTGCACCGGCTCGCGTGCCGTGCATCGGTGTGCGTGCCGTGCATCAGGGGCTGAGCCGTGCATTGGAAGGGTCTCGCATCCGGGCGAGCGGGCGTCGCATCCTGGGGGCGCGAGGGCGGGAGCACGTCGGTGCGGGCGGCTTCCATCGCGCGGCGTCCGCCGGTGCGCTTCCGGTGCAGGTGGTGCTCAGCGGTGCGTGTGGTGCATGCCGGTGCGTGTGTGCGGTGCACTGGAGTGCGTGTCGTGCATCGGCGTGTATGCCGTGCACTGGCGGGCGTGCCGTGCACTGGAGGGGTCACGCACCGGGCGAGGAGGCGTCGCCGCTTGGGACACGACGGCCGGGGCGCGGCGGTGCGGGCGGCTTCGGGTGTGTGGCGTCCGGTGGTGCGCTTCCGGTGCAGGTGGTGCTCAGCGGTGCGCGTGGTGGATGGCGGTGCGTGTGTGCGGTGCACTTGTGTGCGTGTCGTGCACGGGCGGGGATGTCGTGCACGGGCCGGGATGTCGTGCACGGGCCGGGATGTCGTGCACGGGCCGGGATGTCGTGCACGGGCGGGGATGTCGTGCACGGGCGGGGATGTTGTGCACTGGCGGGCGTGCGCTGGCGGGCGTGGTGTACCGGTGTGGGCGTGGTGTCGGGGTGCGACACGCCCGGGGGTGGGTGTGGTTTGCGGGGGTGGGTGGTTCGGCGTAATGTATTCCCTTGTCGCCGCCAAGCGGTGAG
>NZ_JBSHGQ010000062.1:0-14846 GCF_053617895.1 Microbacterium sp. NPDC055683
GCCCGGCATCGCCGGGCGGCGCTTCCCGCGTTTCCCGGACGTTCATCCCCCCGACTGGAATATATTCACCTGAATGGGTATTGTTCTCCTGTGACGCCGCGCGCTGCGGCCCAGACACGCGAGGAGCACTCATGACCATCGACATCCCCGGCTACCGCCCCGGCACCTACAACCTCGACCCGTCGCACAGCGAGGTCGGCTTCGAGGTGCGTCACATGATGATCTCGAAGGTGCGCGGCGCCTTCGCCGTCAAGGAGGCGACCATCGTCCTCCCCGAGAACGTGCTCGAGGCCACGGTCTCCGCCACGGCCGACGCGGCCTCGCTCGACACCAAGGACGAGGGGCGCGACCAGCACCTCCGCTCCGGCGACTTCTTCGACGTCGAGACGTTCCCCAAGATCTCGTTCCAGTCCACGGGCGTCCGCCACGAGGGCGGCGACTTCCTCGTCGACGGCGACCTCACGATCAAGGACGTCACGAAGCCCGTGACGTTCGAGCTCGAGTTCGGCGGCTTCGGCACCGACCCGTGGGGCAACTACAAGGCGGGTGCGACGGCGACGACGACCATCAACCGCGAGGAGTTCGGCCTCACGTGGAACGCCGCGCTCGAGACGGGCGGCGTCCTCGTCGGCAAGGACGTGAAGATCACGCTCGACCTGCAGGGCGCCCTCGCCGCCTGATCCCGGCGCGATCCGCGAGCCGGTCCCCGAGCGGGCCGGCTCGCGGCGTCTCACAGGACGGGCTCGGCCGCGTCGTACGCGCGGAACCGCGGCGCCCGCCGCACGAGCGCCGTCGTGATCGCGATCACGAGCATCCCCCCGAGCAGGGGAGGGAGCCAGGTGCCGCCGCCCGGCGCGGCCGCGGCGAGGGTCGCGAGACCCCCCGCGTACAGCGCGCCGAGTCGGGGGCCACCCGTCACGACGACGATGAACACGCCCTGCAGCCGCCCGCGGATGGCGTCGGGGACCGCCTGTTGCAGCATCGTCTGGCGGTAGATGGAGCTGATGTTGTCCGCGGCTCCCGTCGCCACGAGGCACAGCATGGCGAGCGCGATGAACCCGACGCGCGGGCCCGCGCCGTCGCCGGGCAGGAGTGCGGCGGCGACGAGGACGAGGCCGAACAGGGTCGTGGCGATGCCGAAGGCGCGGATGGCGAGCTCGATGCCCCGCCCGTGCCGGCGATAGGCCGAGATCCGGCCGGAGAACAGGCTCGACGCGAATGCTCCCACGGCGTTCGCCGCGACGAGCAGGCCCGTCGTGATCTCGCCGCCGCCGAGGACGACCGCGCCGATGGCGGGGAACAGTGCGAGCGGATTGCCGAACGTCATCGCGACGATGTCGAGCACGAACTGCAGGCGGATGTTGGGCGCGCGCCGCAGGAACCGCCATCCGTCCGCGAGAGCCGAGAGCCCCGGGCGCACGGCCGCTCCCTCCGGACGCAGGCGGGGGAGCGTCCACAGGCCGAGGAAGAGCGACAGCATGAGGACGACGTCGAGCGTGTAGGTCACGGGATAGCCGAACAGCGCGACGAGGAGCCCGCCGAGCGCGGGGCCCACCATCACCATGAGGCCCACCGTGATGCCGTTCAGGGCGGCCGCGGCCGGGATGAGCGCGGCGCCGACGAGGCGCGGGGTGATGGCCATCTTCGTCGCCGACACGATGGAGTTGGCGGCGGCGTTGACGATCGAGAGAGCGTACAGCCATGCGGCATCGACGGCGCCGGTCCAGGCGAGGACGGCCAGCAGCGCCGTCGAGAGCCACGTCGCGGACGCCGCGACCAGTGCGACGGCGCGGCGGTCGAACCAGTCGGCGAGCATGCCGCCGTAGAGCCCGGCGGCGATGAGGGGGAGGAGCCCCGCCACGGCGATCATCGACACCGCGAACGTCGATCCCGTCAGGTGGTACATGTGCAGCATGACCGCCGTGAGGGTGAGCTGTCCGCCCAGGCCGCCGAGCGTCGAGCCGACCCAGAGGCGGGCGAAGGCCGGGCTCTGCGTGAGGGGCCGCAGATCGAGGAGCACGCGCGAGGTCATCCGGGAGAGGCTATCGGCTCGCCGACGGGTGCCGGATGGGGTAGACTCGCGTGGTTGCCGTTCGATCGGCCGCGGATAAAGAGAGCTCGCGCAGAAGGCGCAGGGCACCGCGCAATGAGCAGAGAGGGGATCGAATCTATGGCACTGGAAGCAGACGTCAAGAAGGCGATCATCGAAGAGTACGCGACGCACCCCGGTGACACCGGATCCCCCGAGGTGCAGGTCGCACTGCTGACGCAGCGCATCAAGGACCTCACCGAGCACCTCAAGGAGCACAAGCACGACCACCACTCGCGTCGTGGCCTGTTCCTGCTCGTCGGTCAGCGTCGTCGTCTGCTCGGCTACCTCCAGGACATCGACATCGAGCGCTACCGCTCGCTGATCGAGCGTCTCGGTCTCCGCCGATAAGGCAGAGCGCACCGGCGTTCAATCGTCTTCTCGAAGGCCCGTCCCACGGTGTGGGGCGGGCCTTCGCCGTCGGCGGGAGGCCGAGCGCTCAGCGGGGCGGCGCCTTGGGGCGCCGCGAGCCGGTGGGGTCGTTCCTCCGGCCCGGCAGGAGCGAGGGGTCGCGAAAGAGCCAGCGCGCGCGGGGTTCGACGAGCGGTCCCGTCAGCCAGCGCACGGGGCGCGTGGCGAGCAGGATCGTCACGGCGACCGACAGCACGCACACCGTCGGCAGCCACAGCCAGGTCGGCTCGAGGTCGCGCAGCACGCCCGACTCGCGGAACGGGTACAGCACGAAGGAGTGCAGCAGGTAGACGTACATGGTGTACTGCCCGAGCCGGGAGAGCGGCGTCCGGCGTCGCGGCACGAGCACGAAGAACGCCGCGGAGAGGACGAGCCCGATCGCGAGCGTGAGCAGGCGCATCGCGCCGCCCCACCACACCGGGTGGGGGAGCAGGTCGGTGTAGGCGTCGTCGTAGAAGAACCAGTACCGCAGCTCGATGTCGCGCCACACGTCGATGCCGCTCCAGGCGAGCCATCCGTCGACGGCGAACAGCGCGACGGCCGCCGCGTACAGCCACCACGGGCGATGCCGAAGCAGGCCGAAGCGCTCGACGACGTCGTGCTCGCGCAGCCACCATCCCAGCACGAAGAACGGCAGGAATCCGAGCGTGCGCGAGAGCGAGAAGGTGCTGTCGACGTTCGGCAGGTAGCCGACGCCGACGGAGATCAGCACGGACCACAGCAGCGGCCAGCGCAGCAGCGCGAGGTACGGCAGGACGAGGCGGAAGATCCCGAGTGCGAGGAGGAACCACAGCGTCCAGGACGGCTCGGTGAGGTTGGGGTCGGCGCGGCCCTCGACGAGCAGCTTCGTCAGCCACCAGAGGCCCTCGAAGACGAGGTACGGCAGGAGGACGTCCGTCATCAGTCGCACCATCTGCCGCCGCGACGGCGGATCGGACTTCGAGAAGTAGCCGGAGATGATGGCGAAGGCGGGCATGTGGAACGCGTAGAACGCGAGGTACATGGCGTACGCGATGTCGGAGTCGTAGATGAGGCGCTGGATGGCGTGCCCCAGGACGACGAGCACGATGCAGGCGAATCGCGCGTTGTCCCAGAACGGCACGCGCCGCTTCGCCCTGACCGTCTCCGTCGACGCCGTCGCCGGCGGCCGTGCCTCGCTCGTCATCGATCCCACGCTATCGGCACCCGGCCGCTCGGGGGGATGATCGACGCGGTGCGGAATAGATTCGCGCCGACGCCGTTGCACAGGGTATATTCAAACGCATGGAAATGACGGGCGGGCGACCGACGTCGGATTGGGAGGAAACCATGAGCGACCAGACCCCCTGGGCAGGGATGCAGTTCGGTCTCATGTCCGTCAGCGACGTCACGCGCGACCCCACGACGGGCCGCACCCCGAGCGAGGCCGAGCGCATCCGCGACGTCATCACGATCGCGAAGCACGCCGAGGAGGCGGGGCTGGACGTCTTCGCGCTCGGCGAGCATCACAACCCGCCCTTCTTCTCGTCGTCGCCCACGACGACCCTCGCCGCGATCGCCGCGCAGACCGAGCGTCTCGTCGTCTCGACGTCGACGACGCTCATCACGACCAACGACCCCGTGCGCATCGCGGAGGACTACGCGATGCTGCAGCACGTGTCGGGCGGTCGGATGGACCTCATGATGGGGCGCGGCAACACCGGCCCCGTCTACCCCTGGTTCGGCAAGGACATCCGCCAGGGCCTGCAGCTCGCGATCGAGAACTACAACCTGCTGCACCGACTGTGGACGGAGGACGTCGTCGACTGGGAGGGGGCGTTCCGCACCCCGCTGCAGGGCTTCACCTCGACGCCCCGGCCGCTCGACGACGTCAAGCCGTTCGTCTGGCACGGCTCCATCCGCACGCCCGAGATCGCCGAGCAGGCCGCCTACTACGGCGACGGCTTCTTCGCGAACAACATCTTCTGGCCCAAGGAGCACTACCAGCGGCTCATCAACCTCTACCGTCAGCGGTACGCGCACTACGGTCACGGCACGCCGGAGCAGGCGATCGTGGGCCTCGGCGGCCAGGTGTTCATCGCGAAGAGCTCGCAGGACGCCGTGCGGCAGTTCCGCCCCTACTTCGACGCCGCCCCCGTGTACGGCAATGGCCCCGCCATGGAGGACTTCACCGAGATGACGCCGCTCACGGTCGGCTCGCCGCAGCAGGTGATCGACCGCTATGCCGCGATGCGCGACACCTTCGGCGACTACCAGCGCCAGCTCTTCCTCGCCGACCACGCGGGCCTTCCGCTCAAGACCGTGCTCGAGCAGATCGACTTCCTCGGCCAGGACGTCGTGCCGGTCCTCCGCAGGGAGCTCGCGCAGAACCGTCCGTCGTCGGTTCCGGATGCGCCGACCCACGCCGCCCGCGTGAAGGCGAAGTACGGCGACGCCGAGCCCCGCCAGCCGCGCCCGAACGCCAACCGCGGCGACAACGTCACGGGCGGGTCGCCCTACCAGGACACCGACGCGGTCGAGGCCGCGAAGCCCGGTGCGGCGTTCGGCGCCGCGGCGACGGGGCGCTGACCCATGGCCGCCCGACGCCTCGTCGTCCTCTCCGCGGGGATCTCGGACCCCTCGTCGACCAGGCTCCTCGCCGATCGTCTGACGCGAGCCGTGCTCGACGACCTCGACGCACGCGGTGTCGAGACGGAGGTCTCGGTCTTCGAGCTCCGCGACTACGCGCACGACATCATGAACAACATGCTCACCGGGTTCGCACCGAAGCCGCTCGCCGAGGTCATGGCATCCGTGGCGGCGGCCGACGCGATCATCGCCGTCACGCCGATCTTCTCGACGTCGTACTCCGGGCTGTTCAAGTCGTTCGTCGACGTGCTCGACCGTGACGCGATCGAGGGGACGCCCGTGCTCCTCGGCGCCACGGCGGGCACGCCGCGGCACTCGCTCGCCATCGACTACGCCATCCGCCCGCTGTTCACCTACCTGCACGCCGAGCCCGTGCCGACGGGCGTCTTCGCGGCCTCCGACGACTGGGGCCAGGGGGCGGACCGCGTCGCGCCGCTGCAGAAGCGCATCGACCGCGGAGCCCGCGAGCTCGCCGACGCCGTGGCGGGTCGCGGTGAGAGCGAGAAGGTCGACCCGTTCTCACCGGAGAGCTACCTCGGCGAGGGCGGCTCGTTCGAGGCGCTGCTGGGCGGCATCGGCCGCTGAGACCGCGGGAGGGCCCTCCCGCAGGAGGCCCCGGTCCGGGAGGACCGGGGCCTCCTGCGTCTCATCGCCCTGCCGCTCCGCGCGGCGCCCAGCGGGAGACGGCGGCGTCGGTCAGCCATCCGAGTGCGAGCGCCACGACGATCGACACGAGCACGGCGGGCACCGGCCCACCCGGCACGACCGCGCCGACCGCTGCCCCGACGAGAGCCTGGTACGCCGCCCATGCGAGCGCAGCGCCCGCTGAGACCGGCAGGTAGCGCGATGCCGGGATGCGGGCGGCGCCCGCGGCGAGGTTCACGACGAGACGGGCGAACGGGATGAAGCGCACCGTGAAGACGGCGACCGCGACATGCCCCTCGAGTCTCCGCTCGGCCCACTCGAGCGTGCGCCGGAAGCGCGGGCGGCGCATGAGCCGCCACCGGCGGGGATGGAAGCGCCGTCCGACCGCATAGCAGGCGGCATCGCCCGCGAACGCGCCGGCCGCCGCGACGCCGATGACGGCCCACAGGGGAGGCCCCTCCTGCCCCAGGGCGACCGCGCCGAGCACGGTGACCGCGATCTCGCCCGGCACGACGACGAGGAACGCGTCGGCGAGGACGAGGCCGAACAGGATCGCGAGGGCCCAGGGGTCGCCCGCGAGCGCTCCGACGACGCGGTCGAGCGCGCCGAGCGCCTCGTCCAGCACGTCCGCTCAGCCGCCCACGGGGGGCGCCGGCAGCGGGCTCTCGTCGCCCAGGCCCCGCCCCGGCACCGTCACGAGCGCGTCGTGCTTGGGCCCGAGTCCGTCGCCCGCGGTCCGTCCTCGCAGCCTCCGCCAGATCCAGGGCAGCGCATGCTTGCGCACCCAGCCGGGACCCGGCTCGTCGTCGTCGGCGTGCAGCGCGTCGTCCAGCCCGCCGAGGGCTGCGGCGTGGGGGATGCCGACGACCTCGGCGGCACGGTAGGCGAGCAGACGGTGTCCGCGCGAGCGCAGGTGCACCTTGTCCTCGGCGTACATCGAGAGGTCGCCGAGCTCGGGGAGCGCCTCCACATCCAGCAGGAGCGAGTCCGTCTCGGCGGCGATGCGGCGGATCTCGTGCGCGAACGCCGCGAACCGGCGGGCGAACAGCATCACGGCCCGCCTGCGGGGGAGGAACGGCGTGACGAGAAGCACGTCGGCGCCCGTCGCGCGGATGTCGCGCACGACGCCCTCGAGCTCTCGGGCGAGCGCGACGGGATCGGCGCCGTGGCCGACGAGGTCGTTGGCGCCCATGAGGATGGACACGAGGTCGGGGCGCAGCGCGATCGCCTGCGGCGCCTGCGTCGTCACGAGGTCGCGCACGCGGCGGCTGCGCACGGCGAGGTTGGCGTAGCGGAAGGGCGTGTCGGCGTCCTGCGCGAGGAGCGACGCGAGGCGGTCGGCCCAGCCGCGGTAGAGCCCCTCCCGCATGCGCGAGGAGTCGCACAGGCCCTCCGTGAGGGAGTCGCCCAGCGCGACGAACGTGCTCCACCGGCGCGGCTCGGCAGGGCGCCGGGGCGCGAGCGGGCGCGTCGCACCGCGGACGAGGAGCGCGTCGTCGTAGGCGCGCAGGCGACCTGCCTCGCGGTAGTGCCCGACGAGCTGCCCCGTGACGGCGTCCCACGTGCGGTGCTGCACGCTCGCGTGCGCGGCCTCTCCGAAGGAGCGGCGCTTGGCGTCGTCGCCCAGGAGGTCGTCCACGCGCGCCCGCAGGTCGGCGAGGTCTCCCGGGCGGTAGAGCCATCCGTCGACGCTGCTGCGCACGAGGTCGACGGGACCGCCCCTTCCCGTCGCGACGACGGGGACGCCGCTCGCGAGGGCCTCCTGCACGGTCTGGCAGAACGTCTCGCTCTCGCCCGGATGGACGAACACGTCGAAGCTGGCGAGGGCCGCGGCAAGGTCGTCGCCGCCGAGGAAGCCCGTGAAGACCGCGCCGGGCAGGGCGCGCTCGAGGCGCGCGCGCTCCGGCCCGTCGCCCACGACGACGAGGCGCGCACCGGGGATCCCGCACAGCGCGCGCAGATCCTCCACCTGCTTCTCCGGTGCGAGACGACCCATGTAGCCGACGATCCGCTCGCCGGGCGCGATCGATCGGCGCCATTGCTCCGAGCGCCGCGAGGGCGAGAACCGTGCGGCGTCGACGCCGCGCCCCCAGCGCGCGAGCCGGTCGACGCCGAGCGCGCCGAGCTGCTGCTCGGCGGCCGAGGAGGGCGCGAGCGTGAGCGTGGCGCGCCGGTGGAGGCGGGCGACGTGCGCGGCGGCGGCGGTCGCGGCGCCGGGGATGCCGTAGCGCTCCGTGTAGGCGACGACGTCGGTCTGGTAGACGGCGACCGTCGGGATCCGCAGGGCGTCCGCCGCGGCCAGCGCCTGCCAACCGAGCACGAAGGGAGACGCGAGATGCACGACGTCGGGACGGAACTCCTCGAGGATCCGCCGGATGCGCCGGGCCGGCGCGAGCGCGACGCGCACGTCGGGGTACGAGGGGAGCGGGACGGAGGCGAGGAACGCGGTCCCGTCGGCCACGCGGCCCGGTCGCTGACCTGCCGCCCGCGGGGCGACGACGAGGGTCTCGTGACCCTGCGCCTCGAGACGGCGCTGCACCTGGAGGACGGAGTTCGTCACCCCGTTCATGTGGGGGAGGAAGCTCTCCGCGAAGACGGCGACTCTCACGTCTCCAGGGTGACGCCGCCGGATGACCCCCGGCGGCGGTTTCGCGAGCGGTTCGCGCGATGTTCACCGGATGGCCGCGCTCGTTCACGGCCCGGTCAGCCGTCCGCGTCGGTGGCCGGCTCCAGGACGAGGGAGAGGTAGGCGCGCAGGCCGCCCACGACGTCCACGCTCGGTTCGAGCAGCCACTGGGTCTGCAGCCCGTCCCACAGCGCGATGAGGCCCGTCGCCGCGACCGCGGGGTCGACGCCGGGCCGCAGACGGCCCTCCTCGTCCAGGCGCCGCAGCTGCGCGGCGTACTCGGCGCGCAGCTGCGAGAACCGGTCGGAGAAATGGGCGCGCGCCGGATGGTCGTCGGTCACGGCCTCGCCGCAGAGGACGGCGTAGAGCTCGGGAAGGCCGCGATGATGCGCGTTGAGCTCCGCCTGGGCCAGCACCGAGTCGGTCCACGGCAGCCCCGGCGGCGGCTTATCGACGGCGTCGCGGTGCGCGAGCACCGCGAGCAGCAGGTCGCGCTTGCGGGGGAAGTAGTGCAGCAGGCTCGTCTGCGACACGCCGATGCGGTCGGCGATGTCCTGCAGGGATCCCGACAGGTAGCCCTTCGCGGCGAAGACCTCGAGGGCGGCGTCCACGATCGCGCGGCGGCGCTCGGCGGATCGCGCGTACGGGCCCCGTCGGCGCGGGGGAACGGCGTCGTCCATGCGGGAAGCGTAGTGCCCGGGTCGAATATCGAGTACCCACTCGAACTCTGTGCTAGCTTCGTCGGCACGCGGACCGACCGGACCGCGCGCCGCGAGGGAGCGGCGTCTTCACAGGGACGTGGAGGGGACATGGGAGCGCTGACGCGAAGACAGCTCCTGGGAGCGGGTCTCGGCGCCGTCGCGGCCGGGATGCTCGCGGGGTGCGCCGCACCGGGGACGACCTCGGTCAACAGCCGTCCGACCATCCCGCCGGCGACCGGCGGGCCGATCACGCTCACGTACTGGGCCTGGCTCAAGGACCTCCAGAAGGTCGCCGACGTCTGGAACGCCCGGAACCCCGATGTGCAGGTCGAGGCCGTCTGGATCCCGGGCGGGAACGCAGGCGGGTACCAGAAGCTCTACTCCGCGCTCGCCGCGGGCGGCGGCCCCGACATCGCGCAGGTCGAGATGCGCTCCATCCCCGAGTTCATGCTCGTGGACGGCCTCGTCGATCTCGGCCGCTACGGCGCAGCCGAGCACGCGGAGAAGTACGACCCCACGCTCTGGGGGCAGGTGAGCTTCGGCGACGGGGTCTACGCCATCCCGCAGGATTCGGGACCGATGGCGTGGTACTACCAGCAGCCCGCCCTCGAGCAGATCGGAGCAGAGCCGCCCGCGACCTGGGACGACTGGCTCGCACTCGCCCGCGAGATGCGCGCGGCGGGGTCGTACCTCGACACCTTCCCGATCGGCGACGCCTCGGTGTTCGCGATGTACGCCACCCAGGCGGGAGCGTCGTGGCTGCGCGCCGGCGACGACGGGTGGGAGATCGACATGGCGGACGACGCCACGCTCGAGGTCGCGGACTTCTGGGACCGCGTCGTCGACGAAGACCTCGTCACGACGGCGTACGGCAACTTCTCGCCGGCATGGTTCGCCGCAGCGGCAGACGGCGGCATCGCGGCCGTGACGGGAGCCAGCTGGGCCGACGCGCTCATCCAGGGCGTCGCGGGCGGGGAGGGGCGCTGGCGCGTGGCGCCCATGCCCGTCTGGCCGGGTCGGGGCTACGGGTCGAGCTACCAGGGCGGCTCGACCGCGGCCGTGCTCGCGAACAGCCGCCATCCCCGCGAGGCGATGGAGTTCGCGGTCTGGATGACGACGTCGCCGGAGGGCATCGACGCCATGATCGAGCACAGCGGCATCGGATGGTCGCCGGCCGCCGGCTACATCGGCGCGCAGCGCGAGCGTCCCTCCGAGTTCTTCAGCGGTCAGAGCTACAACACCGAGGTGTTCGTGCCGGCCGCGCGGGACCAGAACCCCGACTGGGTCTGGTGGCCCATCACGCAGCAGTCGTTCAACATCCTGTCCGACGGGTTCCGCAGGAAGGCGTCCGGGCAGACGTTCGTCGAGTCGGTGCGCGAGGCGGAGGCGCAGATCACGTCCGTCTTCCGCAACAAGGGGCTCCGCATCCGGAAGGCGGGATCATGAGCGAGACGCGCACGATCGTCACGTCGGGCGCGCCGCGGCGCCGTCAGGCGGCCCGCTCGGCGGCGCAGTCCCGCGCGCCCTGGATGCTCCTCGCGCCGTTCCTGCTCCTGTTCGCGCTCACGTTCGTGCTGCCGATCCTCGTCGCCGTCGGGTCGAGCTTCACGCGCGTGCAGCGGGAGGGGCTGTTCGGCGAGGAAGGGGTGACGACCTCGTTCGCATGGTTCGACAACTACGCCCTCGCCCTCGCCGACGGCAACTTCCTCGCCTCCATCGGCCGGATGCTGCTGTTCGGGGTGGTGCAGGTGCCGGTCATGATCGCCGCGGCGACGGTCCTCGCGCTCCTGCTGGAGTCCGCCTCGGCGATGTGGCCCGGCCTCTTCCGCGCGCTGTACTTCATGCCCTACGGCATCCCGGGCGTCATCGCGACGATCCTGTGGTCGTTCCTCTACGTCCCCGGCCTCAGCCCGGTGATCGACGTCGCCTCCTGGATGGGGGTGGACCTCGACTTCCTGGGCGCGGGCAGCGTGCTGTGGTCGATCGCCAACATCGTCACCTGGACGTACGTGGGCTACAACATGCTCATCATCGTCGCGCAGTTGAAGGCCATCCCTGCCGAGCTCTACGAGGCCGCGCGCATCGACGGGGCCTCCGCGCTGAGGATCGCCCGGAGCATCCAGCTCCCCCTCATCGCTCCGGCCCTCGTGCTCACGACCGTGTTCAGCATCATCGGCACGCTGCAGCTGTTCGCCGAAGCCGACGTCCTGAAGACGGTCGCGCCCGCCATCGACTCGCAGTACACGCCCAACCTGTCGGCGTACACGACCGCTTTCGCGTACAACGACGACAATGTGGCGGCGGCGCAGGCCGTCCTCATCGCGCTCGCCGCGTTCGCCCTGTCGTTCCTCTTCCTCCGTCTCACGAACAGGAGCGGCCGATGACCGCGGCATCCCCGCGCGCCGACGACGCGCCCACGTCCACGCTCGCCGCGGTGAACCCGCGCGGATCGGCTTCCGCCCGCCGGCGCTCGCGCGCCTCGCGGATCGTGGTGACGGGCGTCCTCGTGGTCGTCGCCCTCTACTTCCTCGTGCCCGTGTACTGGGTCGTCGTCGCGGCGACCAAGTCGACCGAGGACCTCTTCTCCACCTTCGGGTTCTGGTTCGCGCCCAGCTTCCACCTCTTCGAGAACCTCGGGCAGGTGCTCGCGTACGACGGCGGGGTGTTCGTGCGGTGGTTCCTCAACTCGATCCTCTACGCCGGCGTCGGCGCGGTGCTCGCGACCTACTTCGCCGCGGCGGGAGGCTACGCGCTCGCGAAGTACCGCTTCCGCGGGAGGGACGCGGTGTTCGGCACCATCCTCGGCGGTGTTCTCGTGCCGGCGACGGCGACGGCGCTGCCGCTCTTCCTCCTGTTCAGCCAGCTCGGTCTCGCGAACACGTACTGGAGCGTCCTGCTGCCCTCGCTGGTGTCGCCCTTCGGGCTGTTCCTGTGCCGGATCTACGCGGACGCGACGATGGACGACTCGCTCATGGAGGCGGCGCGCCTCGACGGCGCGGGGGAGCTGCGCATCTTCCACACGGTGGGGCTGCGCATCCTGACCCCGGCGCTCGTGACGGTGTTCCTCTTCCAGCTCGTCGGCATCTGGAACAACTACTTCCTGCCGCTCGTCATGCTCGCCGACCAGGACCTGTACCCCATCACCCTCGGCCTGAACAACTGGCGCGGCCAGGTCGACCGGCTGCCCGAGTTCTACGAGCTGACGACGGGCGGCGTGCTGCTGTCGATCATCCCCCTCGCCGTCGCCATGATCGTCCTCCAGCGGTTCTGGCGCGGCGGGCTCACGGAGGGCTCCGTGAAGTAGCACAGGGACGTCGTGGGGCGCGCTGATAGGGTGGGACGGTCCGCATTCTGCGGACCCGCGGCGTCACGCCGCGCCCTGGACGCCTTCTCGCGTCCTGCATGACTCGCCCGTCACACGGAGGGGCGAGGGTAAACAAAGAAGGAGAGACCTCTTGGAAGGTCCTGAAATCACCGCAGCCGAGGCCGTTCTCGACAACGGACGCTTCGGCACCCGCACCATCCGCTTCGAGACCGGCCGTCTCGCGCAGCAGGCGCAGGGCGCCGTCGCCGCGTACCTCGATGAGGAGACGATGCTCCTCTCGGCCACCAGCGCGTCGAAGAACCCCCGCGAGGGCTTCGACTTCTTCCCCCTGACGGTCGACGTCGAGGAGCGCTCGTACGCCGCCGGCAAGATCCCCGGCTCGTTCTTCCGCCGCGAGGGCCGCCCCTCCACCGAGGCCATCCTCGTGTGCCGCCTCATCGACCGTCCGCTGCGTCCGTCGTTCGTCGACGGCCTCCGCAACGAGATCCAGATCGTCGTCACGGTGCTCTCGATCGCGCCGGGCGAGTTCTACGACGCTCTCGCGATCAACGCGGCGTCGGCGTCGACGCAGATCTCCGGGCTGCCGTTCTCCGGCCCCATCGCCGGCGTGCGCCTCGCGCTCATCCCGGGCCAGGCCGGCAACGCCGACCAGTGGGTCGCGTTCCCCAACGCCGAGCTGCTCGAGTCGGCCGTGTTCGACCTCGTCGTCGCCGGTCGCGTCGTCACGGACGCCGACGGCTCCGAGGACGTCGCCATCATGATGGTCGAGGCCGAGGCGACCGAGGCGAGCTGGAACCTCATCAAGTCGGGCGCCACGAAGCCGAGCGAGGAGATCGTCGCGCAGGGCCTGGAGGCCTCCAAGCCCTTCATCAAGCAGCTCGTCGCGGCGCAGGCCGAGATGGCCGCGAAGTCGTCGAAGGCCCCGCTGGAGTTCCCCGTCTTCCCGGCGTACAGCCAGGAGACGTACGACTTCGTCGCCGCCCAGGCGCAGGCCGACCTCGAGAAGGTCTACCTCATCGCCGACAAGCAGGAGCGCCAGTCGGCCGACGACGAGGTCAAGGCCCGCGTCAAGGCCGCCCTCGTCGAGAAGGTCGAGGCGGGCGAGCTCCCCGCCGCGGCACCGCTCGAGTTCGGGGCGGCGTACAAGTCCGTCACGAAGAAGATCGTGCGCGGCCGCATCCTCACGGAGGGCGTCCGCATGGACGGCCGCGGCCTCGCCGACATCCGTCCGCTCGACGCCGAGGTGCAGGTCATCCCGCGCGTCCACGGCTCGGCGATCTTCCAGCGCGGCGAGACGCAGATCATGGGTGTCACGACGCTCAACATGCTCAAGATGGAGCAGCAGATCGACTCGCTGTCGCCCACGACGAGCAAGCGCTACATGCACCACTACAACTTCCCGCCCTACTCGACCGGCGAGACCGGCCGCGTGGGCAGCCCGAAGCGCCGCGAGATCGGGCACGGCTTCCTGGCCGAGCGCGCGCTCGCGCCCGTGCTCCCGAGCCGCGAGGAGTTCCCCTACGCGATCCGTCAGGTGTCCGAGGCCCTCGGCTCCAACGGCTCGACGTCGATGGGCTCGGTGTGCGCCTCGACCCTGTCGCTCCTCAACGCGGGCGTGCCGCTGCGCGCCGCCGTCGCGGGCATCGCGATGGGTCTCGTGTCCGACGAGGTCGACGGCCAGACGCGCTACGCCGCGCTGACCGACATCCTCGGCGCCGAGGACGCTCTCGGAGACATGGACTTCAAGGTCGCCGGAACGAGCGAGTTCGTCACGGCCATCCAGCTGGACACGAAGCTCGACGGCATCCCCTCCGAGGTGCTCGCGGGCGCGCTCACGCAGGCGAAGGACGCGCGTCTGCGCATCCTCGAGGTGTTGAACGCGGCCATCGACGGTCCCGACGAGATGGCCCCCACGGCCCCGCGCGTCATCAGCGTGCAGATCCCGGTCGACAAGATCGGCGAGCTCATCGGCCCCAAGGGCAAGACGATCAACGCCATCCAGGACGAGACCGGCGCGCAGATCTCCATCGAGGAGGACGGCACCGTCTACATCGGCGCGACCGACGGTCCGTCGGCCGAGGCCGCGCGTGCCCAGGTGAACGCGATCGCGAACCCGACGAACCCCGAGATCGGCGACACGTTCCTCGGAACGGCCGTCAACATCGCGAAGTTCGGCGTCTTCGTCTCGCTGCTGCCCGGCAAGGACGGACTGCTGCACGTCACCGAGCTGCGCAAGCTCAACGGCGGCAAGCGCGTCGAGGCGATCGAGGACGTCGTCAGCGTGGGTCAGAAGATCCTCGTGCGCATCTCGAAGGTCGACGACCGCGGCAAGCTGTCGCTCGAGATCGTCGACGAGGAGTCGGACTCCGCCGAGGCGCCCGCGGAGGCTCCCGCCGAGGTCTGATCCCGTCCGCACGAAGGGCCGGTCGCGCATGCGCGACC
>NZ_JBSHGQ010000063.1:0-13701 GCF_053617895.1 Microbacterium sp. NPDC055683
TCGAGTTCCGCCGCGAGGCTCTTCGCGAACACCCGCACCTGCCCCGGTGTCGCGTCCTCCGCATACGTCACCGCACGACGCGAGTACTCCTCCACCACCTCGTCGGGGAGCCGTTCCCCGTGTTCGCGGATGATGTCCGCCTGACGACGCGTGATCACCTGACGACACAGGGCTTCCGCGACCACGGGGAACCGGTCGGTCAGGGCGAGATCCTGCCGGAGCCGCGCCTCCACCTCCCCCGGAGACAGACGCAGGGCCGTGGCGAGCTCCAGGGCGATGGACCGCCACGGGAATGCGTACCCGGACGCGTCCCCGCACCGCGCCGTCTGCGCTTCCGCGACCCGCGCGGCCGCGGCGAACGCTCCCGCTTCCAGGCCATCCAACCGGGCCCGGTCGGCGCGCAGCTCGAGGATCAGGTCGCGCACGTTCCCGATCGTGCGCACCTCCGCGGGGGTCGCCTCCCACGACGACCTCTCCGCGAACCTCGGCTTCCGTCCTGCCATACAACCATCATCAGACCAGCCACCGACATTCGAACAGACGAACGAGACCATCCCGACCCCACGGAGGTCACGGAAAGGTCACGAAACGGGCCAGGGTGGGAGGGGGAAGGTCACTGCGTCCCGGCTCGCTCCGCTCGCTCAACGACCAGGGACGGGCAGGTGCGAACGGAGGGCCACCGCGTTTCAGCTCGCTCCGCTCACTCGACGACCGGGAGGGCAGTGGGAGGGGCACCGCTCTTGCGGCTGACTCCGCTCGCTCGTGCGCTGCGCGATGCGAAGCATTCGCACCGCCCGCGCCATACTGGCCGCGAGGGGGATGACCATGCACAGACCGATCGCCGCGACCGCTGTCCTCGTGTGCGCCGCCGCCCTCATCGCCTGCAGCCCCTCGCCGGGTCCGCACAGCGGATGCGACGACGACGTGCGCACGGCGGGCGCGCCGGGCGACGCCGAGCCGCTGCTCATCCTCGGCGACATGGGTTTCACCCCCACGATCGTGTACGAAGACGGCGCCGTCGTCGTTCCCCTCGCCTCGGACGCCGCGGCGAGCGCGAGCGTCGGCGCGGCCTCGAGGGACACACACAGCGCGAGCGCACGCGGAGCGCACGGCGCGGGCGCGGCCATCCGCCCCCTCATGGCACCCGGCTACACGGGGCCGCAACCTGGCGGGTTCGTCGGCGGCTCGCTCACGGCATGCCAGCTCGCGGCCGTCGCCTCGCGCGCGGACGCCCTGTTCGCGCCGTCGGTCGACTTCGGGGCGCCCATGGTCACCGACAGCGGCAGCACCGATGTCTCCTACCGCGACGAGGCGGTCTCCGTGTACGCGTTCACGCGCGCCGACCCGACGCAGTGGGACGGACTCGCCCCCGGAGCACAGCAGGCACGGCAGGAGCTCGCGGACCTCTGGGACCTCGTGGAGAGCGAAGCCCGGCTGAGCGACCTGCTCCCGATCACACGGCTCCACGTGCGCGTCCTCGACGACCTCGACGATGACGAGCTCGTCGACTGGCCGCTGTCGACGCCCCTCTCGGACCTCGTGCCCGACGGATGCGCCACCCTCGACGACCCCGAGGAGGTGTCAGCGCTCGTCGACCGGCTCGACGACGACCGTCCGCTGCTCGAGACCGCGGCCCACCGCCTCGCGATCCTCGCCGCCGCGCCGGGCTCGCCCGCCTGCGACCCGTAGTGCACGGTTCGCCGGTGCCCCCGCCGCCAACGCCGCGGGACGCCGGTGCCCCGGGACGGTCCCCGGGGACATCCCGTCCGCGTCGTCGGCCGGTAACACGCCTCTGACAGCATGCCCGCGTGACCGAGACCAACGCGCCCCAGACGAACGCGACCGAGACGAAGGCGACCGGGACCGCGCGACCGACGTTCGAGTTCGCCGACGGCATCCGCGCCGTCGCGGCGCTGTGCGTCGCGCTCCTGCACGCGACGACATTCACCGGGCGCGCCGGTGACGTCGAGGAGGCGCTCCCCTTCGTGGCGAGGGTCGCCGAGCTCGGCCACTACGCCGTCCCGGTCTTCATCGTGCTGTCGGGGTTCGTGCTCATGATCCCGGCGGCGCGCGGCGACGGCTACCGTCTGCGCGGAGGGTTCGGCCGCTACATCGGGCGGCGCGCGCGGCGCATCCTGCCGCCCTACTACGCCTCCCTCGCTCTCTTCCTCCTCCTCATCGCGCTCGTGCCCCTGCTCCAGCATCGCGCCGGCACGGCATGGGACAACAAGATCCCCGTCACCGTCGGGGGAGTCGTGTCCCACCTGCTCCTCGTGCACAACGTGAGCCCGGCATGGATCTACCAGATCAACGGGCCGGCGTGGTCGGTCGCGACCGAGTGGCAGATCTACTTCCTCCTGCCCCTCGTGCTGCTGCCCCTGTGCCGCTGGATCACCCCGTGGGGGATGCTCGCGATCGCGCTCGCACTCGGCCCCGCCCTGACCCTGCTCGTGCCCCGCACGGCGTCGGCGAGCTTCTGGTTCATCGGCCTCTTCGCGCTCGGGATGATCGCCGCCCTCCTGACGGTGCGCGGCTCGCGCATCGCGCCCGCCTGGTTTGGATGGGCGGCGCTCACGGGCATCCTCGCCGGGGCCGGCTGGATGCTCGTCGACCCGCCCACCAGCCTGCTCGCGCGCATCGCCGCCGACACGCTCGTCGGCGCCGCCGTCGCGGCGGGCCTCGTCGCGCTCGGGCGCTCGTCGATCGACGGCCGGACGACCCCGGTGCGGCGTGTCTTCGAGTGGCGCCCGCTCGTCGGCACGGGCACGTGGTCGTACAGCATCTACCTCATCCACTCCCCTCTGCTCGGGCTCGCCAACCTGCTCCTCCTGCCCCTCGCGCTCCCGACCGCCGTGCACTGGCTCATCATGGTGTTGGGCGCTCTCCCGATCGCGCTCGGCATCTCGTACCTCTTCTTCCAGCTCGTCGAGCGCCACTTCACGACGAGCCACCAGAGACGCGAGCTCGCGACGGGTAGCCGGGCGTCGGATGGGCCTCCCCCTTCGGGCGTAGCCTGACCGGATGAGCCTCGAGACCCTGTGGCCGCTCTTCGCCCTCGAACTCGCGACGCCGCGCCTGCGCCTGCGCCTGCTGCGCGACGACGACCTCGCTCCCCTCGCCGACGCGGCCATCGCGGGCATCCACGACCGCGACCGCACGCCGTTCCAGACGCCGTGGGCCGACGCCGAGCCCGCGACGCTCCGCCGCGAGTTCGCGCGCTTCCACTGGGGTCGCCGCGCGCGGATCTCCCCCGGCTCCTGGGGCCTGAGCTTCGCCGTCCGCGCGGATGGCGTACCCGTCGGCATCCAGGACCTCGATGCCGACGACTTCGCCGCGCTCCGCACCGTCCACACGGGATCGTGGCTCACGCGTTCGGCGCAGGGGCGGGGCATCGGCACCGAGATGCGCGCCGCGGTGCTCCTGTTCGCGTTCGACGTGCTCGGAGCCGAGTGGGCCGTGTCGGGCGCCGCGAGCTGGAACGCGGCGTCGCTCGGCGTCTCGCGCCGGCTCGGCTACCGCGAGAACGGCATCACGCGCGTGCATCCGCAGCCGGGACAGGTCGACGACATGATCGGCCTGCGGCTCGCCGCCGAGGAGTTCGCACGTCCCGACTGGGCGCTGCAGATCGACGGCGCCGAGGCGGCGCGGCACAGCCTGGTCGGCGAGCCGGTGTGAGCGACGAGGAGATCCTCTCCGGTGGCAACATGGGGCCGGTCGTGCGCGTGGGCGACACCGTGCGCCGTGTCGCCGGACCGTGGACGCCGGCCGTGCACGACCTCCTGCGGGAGTGCGAGAAGGCGGGGGTCCACCGGGTGCCGCGCCCGCTCGGGAGCGACGATCAGGGTCGAGAGATCCTCTCGTACGTCGACGGGCGCATGATGAGCGCGCTGCCCCCGGGCGAGATGTGGCGGCCGGATCTCCTGACGTCCGCGGCGGTCCTCCTCCGACGGATCCACGACGCCGGCGTGCCGCTCGTCGCGTCGCGGGGCCCCTGGCGACAGCCCGCGCGCGAGCCGGCCGAGGTGATCTGCCACAACGACTTCGCGCCGTACAACCTCGTCGTGTCGGACGACGGCGGCGTCGGCGCGATCGACTTCGACATGGCCTCCCCCGGCTCTCGCGTGTGGGATGTCGCGTACCTCGCCTACCGCCTCGCCCCGTTCGCCGAGGACGCGCCCGGACACGACGTCGCAAGGGACGGCTCCCGGGAGGCGCGCGTCGCCGCGCTCGTCGCGGCGTACGGCGGATCCTGGGCGCACGACGACATCCGGGCCGAAGCCGCCCGCCGGCTCGACGCGCTCGCGGCCTTCACCGACGACCGCGCCGAGTCGACCGGGCGAGCGGACTTCGTCTTCCACGCCGGCATGTACCGACGCGACGCCGCGCGGCTCCGACGACGCCGCTCCCAGGATCCGTTCACGGAGGGTGCCTAGCGTCGACCCTCCGAACCGGACCGATGAACGGAGACCTCATGCCCCCGCTCACCCAGCGCTTCCCCCTCGCCGGCGACCTCGGACTGCTCGTGCTCCGCATCGCCCTCGGCATCGTGATGATCGCCCACGGCGCGCAGAAGCTCTTCGCGTTCACGCTCGCGGGCACGACCGAGAGCTTCACGGCGATGGGGATGCCCCTCGCCTCCGTCGCGGCGCCCCTCGCGATCGCCGTCGAGCTCCTGGGCGGCGCCGCCATCCTGCTCGGAGCCGCCGCTCCCGTCGCGGGCGGGCTCATCGCCGCTCAGATGCTCGTCGCCACAGCGCTCGTGCATCTGCCCTACGGCGTCTTCGTGGCGGACGGGGGCTGGGAGCTGACGGCGCTGCTCGGAGCGTCCGCGCTCGCGGTCGCCCTCGTCGGCGCCGGCCGCTTCAGTCTCGACGCCGTCATCGCGGCCCGCCGAACGCCCGCCGCCGCTGCGGCGTGACGACTCAGCCGATCTGCTCGGACAGCTCCAGCCAGCGCTCCTCGAGCGCGGCGGTCTGCTCCTCGAGCGCGCGGATCTCCGCGGTCAGCGCGCCCAGCCCCGCGTAGTCGCCCTGATCGTGCGCGGCCATCCTGTCGTGCACGGTCGCGATGTCCGCGGCGAGCTTCTCGAGCTTGCGCTCGGCTGCGGCGAGCTCCTTCTGCGCGGCGCGCAGCTCGGCTCCCGACAGGCCGGCTGCTGCCGCGGGGACGGATGGCGCGGGCGCCGACGGCGCGGCGTCCTGCGCCGCGCGCAGCCGCAGGTACTCGTCCACCCCGCCCGGCAGGTGGCGCAGGCGGCGGTCGAGGATGGCGTACTGCTGATCCGTCACGCGCTCGAGGAAGTAGCGGTCGTGCGAGACGACGAGGAGCGTGCCGGCCCACTCGTCGAGCAGGTCCTCCATGGCGGCGAGCATGTCGGTGTCGAGGTCGTTCGTCGGCTCGTCCAGGATGAGCACGTTGGGCTGGTCGAGCAGCACGAGCAGGAGCTGCAGGCGGCGCTTCTGCCCTCCCGAGAGGTCCTTCACGGGCGTCGACAGCTGCGCCGATGAGAAGCCCATCCGCTCGAGGAGCTGGCCGGGGGTCAGCTCCGACGCCTTCGAGCCCGCGCCGAACGTGTAGCTCGTGCGGAGACCGGAGATGACGACGCGGACGGGGTCGTCGAGGTGCGGATCGAGCTCGTCCATCCGCTGCGTGAGGGTCGCGACCTTGACGGTCGTGCCGCGCTTCACACGGCCCGAGGTCGGCTCGACCGTGCCCGAGACGAGGCCGAGCAGCGTCGACTTGCCGGCGCCGTTGACGCCCAGGATGCCCGTGCGCTCGCCGGGCGCGATGCGCCACTCCACGTCGCGGATGATCTCGCGGTCGCCGTACGCGACGCCCGCGTCGAGCAGGTCGACGACGTCCTTGCCGAGCCGCGAGACGGCGAGCGACTGCAGCGCCACGCGGTTGCGGATCTCGGGCACGTCGGCGATGAGCTCGTTCGCGGCGTCGATGCGGAACTTCGGCTTGGAGGTGCGCGCCGGTGCGCCGCGGCGCAGCCAGGCGAGCTCCTTGCGCGCGAGGTTCTGACGGCGCTGCTCGATGGCCGCCGCCTGCCGGTCACGCTCGACGCGCTGCAGGATGTAGGCCGCGTACCCGCCCTCGAAGGGCTCCACGATGCGGTCGTGCACCTCCCATGTGGCCGTGCAGACCTCGTCGAGGAACCACCGGTCGTGCGTGACGACGAGAAGTCCCCCGGCGTTCGCCGACCACCGCTTCCTCAGGTGCGCCGCGAGCCACGAGATCGACTCGACGTCGAGGTGGTTGGTGGGTTCGTCGAGCGCGAGCACGTCCCAGTCGCCGGCGAGCAGGCGGGCGAGAGCGACACGGCGGCGCTGGCCGCCCGAGAGCGAGCCGATCCGCGCGTGCCAGTCGAGGCCGCCGAGGAGACCGGCGATGACGTCGCGGATGCGCGCCTCGCCCGCCCACTCGTGCTCCGGCGCATCGCCGACCACGGCGTGGCCGACCGTGTCGTCGTCGGCGAGCACGTCCTGCTGGTCGAGCACGCCCATCGTGACGCCGCCGCGCACCGTGACGCGCCCGCCGTCCGGCTCGAGACGACCCGCGAGCATCGCGAGGAGCGAGCTCTTGCCGTCGCCGTTGCGGCCCACGATGCCGATGCGGTCGCCCTCGTTCACGCCGAGCGTGACGGAGTCGAAGACGATGCGGGTGGGGAACTCGAGATGCAGGGCCTCGGCCCCGAGAAGATGCGCCATGTCCCTACCAGGGTAGGCGACGCGCGCCCGCGCGGGCGCGCTTCGCCTACCGGTCTCAGCCCTCCAGGAGCGGGTCGACGCCGAAGTGCGCGGCGAGCGTGGAGACCACCTCGTGCGCACCCTGGATCGACACCGAGGCGAGGAAGACCGCGTCGTCGACCGCGAGCTGCTCGCCCTCGAGCCGCGCCCACAGGGGGTTCGACTCGAACTGCTCCCGCTGCGCTCGCGAGGCGTCGCCCTCCGACCCCTCGGGCTCCCACGAGCTCACGAGCACGAGGCCCGCGTCGACGTCGAGGATCTGCTCCTGCGAGATCGGCACGAAGATCGACTCGGTCGTGTCGGGCGCGGTCTCCGGCCGCGGGATGCCCATGTCCGCGAGGATCTCGCCGATGAACGAGTCGCTCGAGTACAGGCGGGCGGTGTCCTCGCCCGCGAACCGGACGAGGGTCGCGGTGAGGTCGGGCTGCGCCTCGAGGATCTCGGCGCCGACGGCGGCGGCCCGCTCCTCGTAGGCGGCGACGGCCTCCTCGGCCTGCTCCACCTTGCCGAGCGCCTCGCCGAGGAGCACGACGTTCTCGCGCCACGTCGGCCCCGTGCTCTCCGAGAAGACGGTGGGCGCGATCTGGGATAGCTGGGGGTACAGCGCCTCCTGGCGGACCTTGGCCGACACGATGAGGTCGGGCTCGAGCGCGAGGATCGCCTCGAGATCGGGCTCGGCGATCGTGCCGACGCTCACGGCGTCGCCCGCGAGCTCGCTCACGTCGCCGAGGTACGGGGCGAACGGCTGCTCGGGGTCCTGGCGGTAGTCGGCGTAGCCGACGAGCTCGGCGCCCAGCAGCAGGGTGGCGTCGACGTAGCTCGGGTCGAGCGCGACGACGCGCAGCGGCTGCTCGTCGATGGTCGTCTCGCCCATGGCGTGCTCGATCGTGATGGGGAACGCGGCGGCCGTGTCGGCGGCCGCCGCCGTCTCGGCGGGAGCCGCGGCCCCGTCGGCGGGCGCACAGGCGACGAGCAGGCCGGCGGCGAGGCCGAGCAGGCCCAGGGCGGCGGATGGGCGCAGGAGAGTCATGCGGATCCTCTGTGGGGAGTGGTGGTGGGACGGTGCTGGTCGCCGCGATTCGGCAACCCGCGAAGGTGAGACTAACCTAAGACCCAGCTATGTCCCGTCCTGCCGCCGCGCGACCGCGCACCGTCCTCCTGTGCGCCCTCGCCCTCGTGGCGGCGCTGCTCGTGAGCCTCGCGGTCGGTGGCCGCCCGACGTCGCCCGCCGAGGTCGTCGGAGCCCTGTTCGCGCCGACCGGCACGGACGCCGACGTCACGATCCTCGGCCTCCGGCTTCCCCGCACCGTGCTCGGCCTCGTGGTCGGAGCGTGCCTCGGGGTGGCGGGCGTGCTCGCACAGGGGCACACGCGCAACCCCGTCGCCGACCCCGGGCTGCTCGGCATCTACCAGGGCGCCGCCCTCGCTGTGGTCGCCGTGACCGCGGCCGGCGCGAACCCGCCCGCCTTCGTCCTCGCGCTGTGCGCCTTCGGCGGCGCGCTCGTCGTGGCGCTGCTCGTCTTCGGAATCGCGCGCGTGGCACCGGGGCGAGAGGGCACGCTCTCCTTCGTGCTCGCAGGCGTCGCGATCTCCGCGCTCGCCTCGTCCCTCGTCACGGCGATCTCGCTTCTCGACCTGCAGGCGCTCGACCAGCTGCGCTTCTGGCAGGTCGGCTCGCTCGCGTCCCGCAGCGGAGCGCTGGCCTCGGTGTGGCCGCTCGTCGCTGCGGGCATGATCCTCGCCGCCGTCAACACCCGCGCGCTCAACGCCCTCGCGCTCGGAGACGACGCCGCCTCCGCGCTCGGCCAGGCGCCGTGGCGCGCCCGAACGGTCGGGATCGCGGCCATCGCGTTGCTGGGAGGCGCAGCGGTCGCCCTCGCGGGTCCGATCGCGTTCGCGGGTCTCGTCGTGCCGCACCTCGCCCGACGCCTCGTCGGCCCCGACTACCGCTGGCAGGTCCCGGCCGCCGCGCTGCTGGGCCCCGCCGTCGTGCTCGTCGCCGACACGATCGGCCGCGTCGTCGCCCGCCCCGGGGAGATCTCCGTCACCGTCGTGCTCGCCGTCGTCGGCGCCCCGCTCTTCGTCGCCATCGCCCGCTCCCGCCGGACGGTGGCCCTGTGAGCCGGCACTCTGTGAGCCGGCGCCCGCGCGTGCGCCCCGCGCGCCTCGGCCCGCTCTCGACTCTCCTGCGCCCCCGGGCGATCGCGACGACGGCCGTGCTGGCGCTCCTCGCTCTCGCGGCATTCGCCGTCCACCTCTCCGTCGGCACCACGGTCATCCCCTTCGACGAGCTCCTCCGCGCGCTCGTCGGACGGGCATCCGACGATGCCACCGGTCTCATCGTCCACGGATTCCGTCTGCCCCGCGCGACGGCCGCGCTCACGGCCGGTCTCGCCCTCGGGATGGCCGGCGCCCTCACGCAGACGATCGCCCGGAATCCGCTCGCGAGCCCCGACATCCTCGGCGTCACGTCGACGGCAGCGCTCGGCGCGGTGGCCGTCCTCGTCCTCGCCGGCGGCGCGAGCGGAGGAGCGAGCGGCGTCGCGGCGTCCGTGCTCATGCCCGCCGCAGCGCTCGGCGGCGGCGTCGTCGCCGGGGCCGTCACCGCGGCGCTCGGATGGCGCGGCGGCATCGACCTCCACCGCACCGTGCTGGCGGGGATCGGCGTCGCGTGGCTCGCGACGAGCCTCACGACCTGGCTCCTCACCCTCGGCGACGTGACGAATGCGGCGATCGCCGTGACGTGGATGAGCGGATCGCTCAACGGCCGCGAGTGGAGCGCCATCGCCCCGAGCGTCCTCGCCATCGCCGTGCTGCTCGTGGCCGCGTCCGGCCTCGCGCACGCCCTCGCGCTCACGGCGTTCGACGACCAGACGGCCGTCGGGATCGGCGTGCGGCTCGGGCCGGTCCGGCTCGCCGCGCTCGCGACGGCCGTCCTGCTCGCCTCCTTCGCCGCGCTCGTCGCCGGCCCGATCTCGTTCGTGGCCCTCGCTGCTCCGCAGATCGCCCGCCTCGCCGCGCGCACGCCGACTCCCCCGCTCTGGGCGAGCGCCCTCGTCGGCGCGACGATGCTGCTGACCGCGGATCTCGTCGCGGCGCAGCTGTTCCCGCTCCCCCTGCCCGCCGGCGTCGGCACCGCTCTCGTCGGCGTGCCCTACCTGCTGTGGCTCATCATCCGAGGACGAAGGAGGATCGCGTGACGCCCGCGCGCCTGGAAGCCGTCTCGCTGTCGCTCGCGTACGACGGCCGCACCATCATCGACGGCCTCGACCTTGCCGTCCCCGCGGGGCGCGTGACCGCGATCATCGGGCCCAACGGCTGCGGCAAGTCGACGCTGCTGCGCGGCTTCGGGCGGCTCCTCGCCCCCGCGGCCGGGCAGGTGCTGCTCGACGGCTCGCCCGTGGAGCGGATGGCGCATCGCGAGCTCGCGCGCCGGGTCGCCCTGCTGCCCCAGGCGCCGACCGCTCCCGCTGGCCTGACGGTGCTCGAGCTCGTCGCGCGCGGACGCACGCCGCATCAGCACTGGTACGACCGCTTCTCGCGCGACGACGAGCGCATCGTGCGCGAGGCGCTCGCGGCGACGGGGCTCGCCGACCTCGCCGACGCGCCGCTCGACGAGCTGTCGGGCGGCCAGCGGCAGCGCGCGTGGATCTCGCTGACGCTCGCCCAGCAGACCGAGACCATCCTGCTCGACGAGCCGACGACGTACCTCGACGTCGCGCACCAGCTCGAGGTGCTCGACCTCGTCCGCTCGCTCAACCGGGAGTCCGGACGGACGATCGTCATGGTGCTGCACGACCTCTCGCTGGCCGCACGCTACGCCGACTGGCTCGTGGCCCTGTGCGAGGGGGCCGTCGTCGCTGCCGGCGAACCGCGCGAGGTCGCCACCCCCGAGGTGCTCGCGCGGGTGTTCGGCATCCGCTCGGCACTCGTCGCCGATCCCGACGGCGGCGCCCCGCACATCCTGCCGCTCGGGCTTCCGCGATGACGACGGAGGGCCGGGGAGTCGTCGACTCCCCGGCCCTCTCGGATGCCCGCGATCAGCTGGCGCGCGAGCGGCGCTTGTTCCAGACGTCGAACGCCACCGCCAGCAGCAGCACGAGGCCCTTGATGAACTGCTGGTAGTCGGTGCCGATGCCGAGCAGCGACATGCCGTTGTTGAGCACGCCCATGATGAGACCGCCCGTGATGGCGCCGATCACGGTGCCGACACCACCCTGCACGGCGGCACCGCCGATGAACGCCGCCGCGATGGCGTCGAGCTCGAACAGGTTTCCTGCGCCGGGGCCGGCCGAGTTGAGGCGCCCCGTGAACACGAGGCCCGCGAGCGCGGCGAGCACGCCCATGTTGACGAAGAGGTAGAAGTCGACCTTCTTCGACTTGATGCCCGACAGGTCGGCCGCGTGGCGGTTGCCGCCGATCGCGTAGATGTGGCGCCCGAACACCGAGCGGTTCATGACGAGCGAGTACCCGAGGATGAGGACACCCAGCACGATGAGCACGATGGGCGTTCCGCGCGACCCGTCGGCGATGCCGAGCAGGTACGTGAGGTACGCGATGAGCGCCGAGATGAAGACGAGCTTCACATAGAACCAGGAGGCGGGCTCGCTCTCGAGGCCGAGCTTCACGCGCTTGCCGCGCTCGCGCAGCGAGTTGCCGATGTAGAGCAGCAGCGCGAGGATGCCGAGGCCCACCGTGATCCACTCCGCGGGCGAGCTCGACGCGGGGAACAGCTGCGGGAAGAGGTAGCCGCCGCCGAGCTGGCGGTACTCGGTCGGGAACGGCGTGATCTGCGTGTTGCCGAGCACGATCTGCGTGAGGCCGCGGAAGAGGAGCATGCCCGCGAGCGTCACGATGAACGCGGGGATGCCCACGTAGGCGACCCAGAACCCCTGCCAGGCTCCGACGGCGGCGCCGATGAGCAGCGAGACGATGATGCCCGCCCACCACGGCCATCCCCAGTGCACGATCATGACGCCGGACACGGCGCCGACGAACGCGGCGACCGAGCCGACCGACAGGTCGATGTGGCCGGCGATGATGATCATCACCATGCCGATCGCGAGGATGAGGATGTAGCTGTTCTGGACGATGATGTTCGACACGTTGCCGGCCGTCAGCAGACGGCCGCTCGTGACGATCTGGAAGAACAGCACGATCGCGATGAGCGCGAGGAAGATGCCGATCTGGCGGAGCCTCGAGGTCAGGAACGCGATCGCGTCGCGCACGGGCGACGGCGCGGGGGCGTTAGCTGAGGACATGGTCGGCTTCCTTCTCCTTGGTCATGAGCTGCATGAGCGACTCGGGCGTCGCCTGTGCGATGGGCAGTTCGCCCGTGATGTGCCCCTCCGAGATCGCGTAGATCCGGTCGCAGATGCCGAGCAGCTCCGGCAGCTCGGACGAGATGACGACGACGGCCTTGCCCTGCGCCGCGAGCTCGTTGATGAGGGTGTAGATCTCGTACTTGGCGCCGACGTCGATGCCGCGCGTCGGCTCGTCGAGGATGAGCACCTCCGGATCGGAGAACAGCCACTTGGAGAGGACGACCTTCTGCTGGTTGCCTCCCGAGAGCTTGCCGACCACGGACGCCACGGTGGGCGCCTTGATGTTCATGCTCTTGCGGTAGCGGTCGGCGACGACGTACTCCTCCTGCGCGTCGACCCAGCCACGGCGCGCGAGCTTGCCGAGCGATGCGAGCGAGATGTTCCGCTTGATGTCGTCGATGAGGTTGAGGCCGTAGACCTTGCGGTCCTCCGTGGCGTACGCGATGCCCGCGTCGATCGCGTCGGCGACGGTGCGCGTGTTCACGGCCGTGCCGCGCACCGAGACGGTGCCCGAGATGTTCGCGCCGTACGAGCGGCCGAAGATGCTCATGGCGAGCTCGGTGCGGCCGGCGCCCATGAGGCCCGCGATGCCGACGACCTCGCCCGCCCGTGCGTGCAGATTGGCACCGTGGATGATCACGCGCCCGGGCTCGGTGGGATGGCTCACCCACCAGTCCTCGACGCGGAACACCTCCTCGCCGATGTCGACCGTGCGGTCGGGATAGCGGTGCGCGAGATCGCGGCCGACCATCCCCTTGATGATGCGGTCCTCCGAGACGTCGTCGGCCTTGAGCTCGAGGGTCTCGATCGTGCGCCCGTCGCGGATGATCGTCACGCGGTCGGCGATCGCCTTGATCTCGTTGAGCTTGTGGCTGATGATGATCGACGTGATCCCCTGCCCCTTGAGGTGGCGGATGAGGTCGAGCAGGTGAGCGGAGTCCTCGTCGTTGAGCGCGGCGGTCGGCTCGTCGAGGATGAGCAGCTTGACGCGCTTCGACAGCGCCTTCGCGATCTCGACGAGCTGCTGCTTGCCGACGCCGATCTCGTTCACGGGGGTCGCCGGGTTGTCGCCCAGCCCGACGCGCGCGAGGAGCTTCGAGGCCTCGACGTTCGTCTCGTGCCAGTCGATGAACCCGTTCTTCTGCCGCTCGTTGCCGAGGAAGATGTTCTCGGCGATCGACAGGTAGGGGCTGAGCGCCAGCTCCTGATGGATGATGACGACACCCGACTCCTCGGAGTCGCGGATGTCGCGGAACGAGGCGACCTCGCCCTCGAGGACGATGTCGCCCTCGTACGTGCCGTTCGGGTAGACGCCCGAGAGCACCTTCATGAGCGTCGACTTGCCTGCGCCGTTCTCGCCGCAGATGGCGTGGACGGTGCCCCGCTCGACCTCGAGCGTGACGTCCTGCAGTGCCTTGACGCCCGGGAACTCCTTGGTGATGCCGCGCATCTCGAGGATGGTGTTCACGCGTTCGCTTTCTCGCTGTGCGGGTGGGACCCGTCCGGCCCGCCGCGCCGCCGGCGGGGGGGGGGGCGGCGGGGGGGGGGGGTATAGTGGGCCGGGGGCGGGGGGTTAGCCCAGGGGGGGCGGAGGACAGCCGGGGTGTGTGCCGGGACGGAACGCG